>JABWBV010000289.1 GCA_013359445.1 Anaerolineales bacterium
TTCCCAATTCCTAATTCCCAATTCCCCATTCCTCGTATCCATCTTCTCCCCCTGATTCAAAAAACGCTCCCTTAACCTCTCTCCGCATGAATGTCAAAGTTGTCGCCTCAAACCGCAAAGCCCAACACGAATACTTCCTGTTAGAACGCCTGGAAGCAGGCATTGTTCTCACCGGCAGTGAAATTAAATCGATTCGTGCAGGGCAGATGAGTATTAAAGAAGCCTACGTCCGAGTGGATGGAAACGAAGCCTGGCTGATTGAGTCTCATATTGCCCCGTATGATCCTGCCAGCCGGATGAATCACGATCCGAAACGCCCCCGCAAGCTCTTGCTCCATAAAAAAGAAATTGCCCAATTATGGACCGAAGTACGCCAAAAAACCTTGACCGTTGTGCCTACGCAAGTGTATCTCAAAGATGGTCGCGCAAAACTAGAAATCGCAGTCGCTAAAGGAAAAAAGAACTACGATAAACGAGAGAGCATTGCCAAACGAGATACCGACCGGGAAATCCATCGAGAATACAAAATCCGATAATCAAAAAAAACTGCGCCGTACGGCGCAGTTTTTTTTTGAACTTCTTACGCTTGGTTAAAGTGCCCAGGCCAATAGAAAGCCAATGATCGCTACGATGATCCCTAAATGAAGGAGAATATCCGTTTCCGCCAGCCAGCTATTTGGAAAAAATTGAACCACCAAATTACTTACCACCAAAATCAACCCAAGAATGGGAAGCAACCCTTTTCGGTGAACTAAATAGTCAGAGAGGCGATCAAGAAAACGGTTAAATCGATCCAACATGTGATTCCATTTGAATAAAAGGTTGAAAACGAGCCAGGAGACGCCCTGGAATCCTACCATACATAATGACATCATTGCGATCATGTTCCACGCGATCTACCTGCCCTTGCTGGCGAAAAAGCGCTTGCAGGCCGCCCTCTTGGTACGATAACCGCACACTGACTTGTTCGAAGGATTCGTACAACTTTCGATTAATTGCATCTAATAGGTCTGTATGCCCCTCCCCTTTCAGGGCGGAGATGGCGACAGCGTCGGAATTTCCCGCGACAGAGGTGCGTGCCCCTTCAGGGTCAGGAAGTTGATCGATTTTATTTAACACCGTCAAAATCGGAATATGATCGGCGTTTAGCTCTTCGAGGGTCTGCAAAACCGCTTCAGCTTGGGCGTGGACGTTCGGGTGAGTAATGTCCAAAACGTGGAGAAGCATATCGGCCTCGGCGATCTCTTCGAGGGTGGCACGAAAGGCGGCCACCAACCCAGTGGGCAATTTTTGAATGAACCCCACCGTATCGGTGAACAGGGCCAGGTGCCCGCCCGGAAGTTCCACTCGCCGCGTGGTCGGGTCGAGGGTGGCGAACAATTGATTGGCAACGTACACGTCCGCCCCCGCCAACCGATTGAGCAGGGTAGATTTTCCCGCATTGGTATACCCAACAACCGCGACCACAGGCAATTCGGATTTTCGGCGCTGATTGCGATGGCGCTCCCGATGGGCTCGGACTTTTTCGAGTTCCGCTTTCAGATGATCAATCCGGCGGGAAATATCGCGGCGATCCACTTCGAGTTGGGTTTCACCGGGGCCACGCAAACCCACACCACTTAAACTGCCCTTGCCACCCGCCTGACGGGCAAGGTGGGTCCAGGCCCGGGTCAGCCGGGGTAACCGGTATTCGTACTGGGCCAGTTCGACCTGCAAAATCCCTTCCCGGGTTTGGGCGTGTTGGGCAAATATGTCCAGAATCAACGCGGTGCGATCAAGTACCCGGACTTTATCGCCGAAGATTTCTTCAAGTTCGCGTTGATGGCGCGGGGAAAGCTCATCATCAAAGATGACCATTTGAGCATCTAGTTCTCGAATGAGCGCCTGGACTTCTTCGATTTTGCCGGGGCCGATGAACGTTTTGGGGAAAGGCCGATCTAATCTTTGTGTAGTTGTCCCAACGACTTCTAGCCCAGCCGTGTCTGAAAGCAGGGCGAGTTCCGACAGGGAATCCTCCACGGTGAGTAAGCTGGCCTGGCTTTGCAGTTGCACCCCGACGAGAAAAACCCGTTCGTGCTGAATGGCGTGTGTGGGTTCCGAATATTTTTTAGCCATGCGCGACAACGATGTTTTCTCGCATCCAGTGAACGATGCGTGCCATCCCCGCTTCGAGGCTTGCGAGGGGTGTACAAAAAGAAATGCGGATAAAGCCCTTGCCATACTGCCCAAATACCGCGCCAGGTGTCACACTGACTCCGGTATCTTGGAGGAGGCGGGCACAAAAATCGAACTCATCCACCCCTTCGGGGACACGCGCCCAGGCGTAAAGTGCGGCTTGCGGCACATGGGCGTGCAAACCAATCGCATGTAAGCCCTCAATCACGGCATCGCGGCGATCTTGGTAAATTTGGTTTCGCCCTTGCACCCAGGTCTGATCCCCAGTTAGAGCCGCAACCCCGCCCGCCAGAATCGGCTCAAAGTGGGAGGTGTCTACCTGTTCTTTGTAGGAGGTGATGGAATGGATGAGATCAGGGTTTCCGACGGCCATGCCCAGCCGCCACCCGGCCATGTTGTAGGTTTTGGAGAGCGAATTGAACTCGACGGCCACATCGAACGCGCCGGGCACTTGTAAAATGCTTGGGGCAACGTACCCGTCGTAACAGATGTCCGCGTAGGGGGCGTCGTGGGCAATGATCAGATTGTGTTTTTGGGCAAACGCCACCACTTTGACAAAGAATTCGATGGGGGCAATCGCTCCGGTCGGGTTGTTGGGGTAATTCAGCCAGAGGAGTTTCGCGCGGGTGAGGATTTCTGCGGGGATGGCATCCAGATCGGGCAAAAAGTTATTCTGCTCCAGCAAAGGCATCTTGTACACTTCCGCACCAGCGATTTCGCTACTGGACGTGTAGGTGATATATGCCGGATCGGGCACGAGCGAAACATCGCCGGGGTTGAGGACAACCTGCCCAATGGTGAACAGGCCTTCTTTGGAGCCAATTAGCCCGACGACCTGCGAACGCCAGTCCACTTCCACGCCAAAACGCTGGCCGTAGTATTGCATGATCGCTTGGCGATAGGCAGGCGTGCCCCCGTATGGGGTGTACCCGTGCGTGTTCGGCTTGCGGGCACGCTCGGTCATGGTCTCAATAATAAAATCCGCCGGTGGCAAATCCGGGGAACCAATATCCAGGCGAATCACATCGCGGCCTTGTTCTTGCAAGGCCAGAATACGTTTGGTTAAGTTGGCAAAAAAATATGGTTTTAAGTTTAGAATTCGGTTAGCTGGTTGCATTAACGCTGTTTCCCATCGGTTAGCGGGCTAAAGAGTTTTGCAATCTTATCATCCGGGGGTTCTTTCCGCATCGGCAGTAACACGTGGAAGGTTGTTCCGGGGCATTTCACCTCGTCATAACCATCGGACTCCACCCAAATCGTGCCCCCATGCGCTTCGATCAGACCTTTGGTAATAGGCAAACCCAACCCAGGGCCGCCCCCTTTAAACTTCGTCTTCCCACTCGAATGAAGCGATACATTCCCCAAACGCCCAAATTTTTCAAAAATAACGGCGTGATCATCAGGATCAATTCCGATGCCGGTGTCTTCAATAATGATCTCGATAAAGCCCGGCAATTTCCGTCCATCTACGGTCACTTGCCCGCCGTCCGGCGTATATTTGATGGCATTGGTCAACAAATTCCGCAGGGCCTGATATATCCGCTCAGAGTCCCCAAAAGTCAGTTCTTCGCACCCCTCAAAGTTGTGCATGATCAAATTTTGTTTGCGCTGGGCGACAATCTCCTTTAACTCTTCCCGTAATGTACTCAACAAACGATTCAACCACAACGGTTGAAAAGTGAGCGTAAGTAAATTATTGTCAATCAACGATACATCAATCATATCGTCAATGATTTCCCGCAGGCGTTTGGTCCCGTTATCGATCCCCTTCACCAACACCTGCCCCATCGACTCCTGTTCCTTCGGAAGCATATCCCGGATCATGGCGGCGTACCCTTCAATCAAAGTCAGAGGGGTTTTCAACTCATGTGCGGCAATGGAAATAAAATCCGACTTACTGCGATCCAGGCGCTCCAACGAAAACTGTGCGAGTTGCAACTCCCGCTGAACGTGAACCACCCGCATCTCGATCTCTCGACGCGCCGACTGTTCATACGCCCGCGAAAAGATCGGGAGCATCGCCCCCCAAATCTCCAGCCCATCCGCCTGATTGGTTTCTTTGAGGACTTCTTGGGTAATTTGCAGAATTTCTGACAAAATGGGGTACAGACTGGCTTCGTTGAGCGACAATTCTGTTTGTGTCCGTGCTTCCACCCATTCATTCAAAATTGGATCCATCCACGAGGGATCGCCACTTGCCACTGCCTGGATCACCGCATCAAAAAAACGGTTCAATTGTGCCAAAAAACTCTCTCGCAAGACAGCCCCGCGCGCTAATTGGTGCGAAACTCGCGAAATCCAGACCGGACGAATTTGTGACAGTGAATCAACGACACTCATTTTAATATAGTTTACGCCATGATGGAATTTTTGCCAACTCCAAAATCAGGGTTGGCTCAACCACTTTAGTAATGTCTCGCCAATCATCGTTAAACTCTTGGCAGAGACTTTGTCCACCGTATCCTCCACCGTGTGCCAGTAAGGGTAGTCAAAATCAATCATATCCACCGCGGGGATGCCCGCATTCCGAAAAGGAATATGATCATCCAACATTCGGTGACGGGGCACAGAAATAATGGCCTCCTGATACCCCAGACTGGCCGCCACGCCCCAAATCTCCGCGCTCAACCCCGGGTCGGAATTCATCTCCAAATACACATTCAAATCCGCATCGCCGATCATATCCACAATCACCGCCGCGTCCGGTAGCGGGGCGTTTTCGTCCGCGGTCAACTGCTGAACAAAAAACGACGACCCCATGATCCACTCTTTCCCCTCAATGCGCCCATCATCCTCCGCATCGAAGAACACCAGCCAGACGTTTTTATCCAGATCGGGGGGCAGAACCCGCGCGAGTTCCAGTAACACGGCCACGCCGGAGGCCCCATCGTTTGCACCCGGAACCGGATCGGATTGGCGAGCCGGATCGGGATCATGATCCGCGCGGGATCGGGTATCGAAATGCGCCCCGAGAATGATCCACGCCGCACCGGGGGTCTCCGCGCGTTTTGCCACCACATTCCGAATCGGATTCCCCAAATACTCCCCCTCCTGCACGGTCGCCGCCCACCCGGCGGCTTCCAACTCCGCCACCATCCAATCAATCACCGCCGCGTGCCCTTCTGTTCCTGGAATCCGCGGCCCCAAATCCACCTGAAACTTCACATCCTCATACGCACGTTCTCCATCAAACGCGGGAACAACCGTCTCCGTGGGCACGGGGGTCTCCGTCGTTGTGAGCGTCGGCAACGGCAGGGGTTCCGAAGTTACCGGAGTCCCCATCGCACACCCGAACATCCCACCCAAAACGACAGTACAAATCAAAAGCAAGAGGTTTCGCTTAATCAACATCACATTTCACGCATCACGCATCAAAAAAGACTTCTCAATTTCATCTCGACTCGCCTCCAAATCCACCAACGCCCGCTTCGAATACGCCCCATACCGATCCCGTTTCCCCAACTTCTTCGCCGTTTCCAACGGCGGCAAAATCCCAAAATTCGCCTTCATCGGCTGGAAATCGGCGGCACTCGCGTGCGTGACATAATGACACAGCGCGCCCAGCATCGTCGTTGGGGGCAGTTCCAGTAACATCTGGCCTTGTGCCAGTCGTGCGGCGTTTATCCCCGCCAGCAGTCCGGTCGCGATGTTCCCCGCGTACCCTTCCACCCCGGTAATCTGCCCGGCGAAGAACAGATCATCGCGGTTGTGAAATTGCAGGGTGGGGCGCAACAACGCTGGAGAGTAGATAAACGTATTCCGGTGCATCTGCCCGTACCGAACAAACTCCGCGTTTTCCAACCCCGGAATCAGCCGGAACACGCGCCGCTGTTCGGGGAAGGTCAGGTTCGTCTGAAATCCGACGAGGTTGTACAACGTCCCGGCGAGGTTATCCTGCCGGAGTTGGAGTACCGCGTACGGGCGCTTTCCCGTCCGGGGATCGGTCAACCCGACTGGGCGCATCGGGCCAAACGCCAGGGATTCCCGCCCCCGCGCGGCCAGGATTTCGACTGGCAAACAGCCTTCAAAAAACGTGTGGAGGCCCGCTTTCACGCCCCCCTCAAGTTCCTGTTCAAATGCCTTCAGCGCGATCCGTTCCGCCCCCACCATCGCATCCACAAATGCCTCGTATTCTTCCTTCGTAAACGGACAATTGATGTAATCCCCCGCCTCTTCCTCGCCCCGATCATACCGGCTGGCGCGAAACGCCCGCTCAAAATTGACCGATTCCAACGTCACAATCGGGGAAATGGCATCGAAAAAGTACAAATGCTCCTGCCCGGACAACGCCGCAATCGCCTGCGACAGCCGCGACGACGTAAGCGGGCCGGACGCGATGATTGCAGGCGTGGCAGGAATCTCGGGCATCTCCTCCCGTACGAGCGTGATCCGAGGGTGGGAGGCGATCGTCTCCGTAACCCGCGCGGCGAACGCTTCCCGATCCACCGCCAACGCGCCCCCCGCGGGGAGCGCGGTCTCGTCCGCCAGTTTCATCAACAGCGACCCCATCCGCCGCATTTCTTCCTTTAACAAGCCCGACGCCCGATCCAGCAAACTCGACCCGAGCGAGTTGGAACACACCAACTCCGCCAGATTTCCGGTCACATGCGCGCCCGTAGGATTCGCAGGGCGCATCTCGTACAGCCGCACGTTCAGCCCCCGCTCCGCCGCTTGCCACGCCGCTTCACTCCCGGCCAGGCCACCACCAATTACGATTAAGTTAAATTCCATAGGGACACAATTTTAGCGCGGAATTACTTTTTCCGAGCGATAAGGTGAAAAATATGCCAGTGCTTTGGCCCGCTAAACGAATTTCCATCTTCCTCCATTTCGTCGAGGAGTTCCACCTCGAACGGGATCAGCAAAGCCTCAACCTGTTCCCGCGTGTGGAAAGTCATGTGCTCTCTCGTTGCCCAACTGTCGCGCACCCCGAACAACTGCCCGGCAAACCGCCCGCGTGGAACCAGTGCGGTTGTGATTTCTGCCCAAAGCGCGGTAAATGAATCAGGGTGGCAAAACGGCAAACTGTATCCGGCATACACGAAATCTACGGGCGGGAGGCTCAATTGTTCAAAGGAGGTGAAACGGGTTTCGAGTTGCATCTGGAATCCGGCTGGGATCAACGTCCGCACGCGTTCCAGGCTCCCCGGCTCTTGATCAATCGCCAAAACTTGCCACCCCATTTTGAGCAGGTGATAAGTCTCTACGCCATCGCCACACCCCAAATCAACCGCAGTGCGCAGACCCGGTCCCTCCTTCGCAAACAACGTCAGTGCCTCCAAAAACACCGGTCGCGGCATACGTCCTGTGTTCGCCTGATAATACCCTTCCCAACTCATTTCTTTCACCCAAAAACACTCATTCAAATCTCCAAAACCAACGTCACCGGACAATGATCCGACCCCATCACCTCATCGTGAATGACCACATCCTGCACCCGATCCGCCAACCCTGGCGAGATCAGATAATAATCCAACCGCCAGCCGACATTCCGTGCGCGCGCTCCGCCCCACGCCGCCCACCAGGTGTACTGCGCCCGGTCGGGGTACCGCGCCCGAAAAATGTCCACAAACCCATGTTCGAGAAACCGCGTCACCCATTCCCGCTCTTCGGGCATAAAGCCGGTACTCTTTTGGTTTTGTTTCGGGTTCGCCAGATCAATTTCCTGATGACAGGTGTTGAAATCTCCGGTCAGGATGATGTTTTCGCCTTTGGCATGCAGGTCGGCGCAAAGGTCCAGCAGGCGGGCGTAAAAATCGAGTTTGTACGGAACCCGCGCGTTTTCGCTCCCCCCGTTTGGGAAGTAGATGTTGAACAGGCGGAAATCGTTGTGAACGGTTTGCACCACACGCCCCTCGTTATCGAACCGGGCATCGTCCAGCCCCAGGCGCGCTTCATTTGCCGGGGTACGGACAAACGTCACCGTGCCACTGTACCCCGGACGTTCGGCGGGATTCCAAACGGGTTCGTACCCCGCGAACTGGGCGAGTTGCTCGGCGATGAGTTGATCGGGGCGGGCTTTGATCTCTTGCAGACAGAGGATGTCCGGGGCTTGCGCGGCGATCCATTGCCATGATCCTTTATTCAACCAGGCTCGTAGACCGTTGATATTCCAGGTGATGATTTTCAAGGGAAACTCCTAAAGTGGGGTGAAAGTTATTTTACCCGATGAACCCCCGTTCGTAGTAAAGCACGCCAGTGCCGGGGTAATGAAGCACTGACGTGCGTCACTAAGAACGTAGGAATACCTAAAAATGGCGAGAATAAAAGGATGTGCTACAATTCACGTTCATCATAAAGCGAGGCACTTATTACAGCGTAAAGTAAGTTTTGGTAAGTTTGCAAACGGGTAAAACTTCAGAAAACTTCCTTTACAAACCATTTATCTAATTCCATGAAAAACATCATTAATTCTGTCAAAGGCACCGTTGATTTTTACCCCGATCTGATGGCGTAT
>JABWBV010000290.1 GCA_013359445.1 Anaerolineales bacterium
CTACGACGAGGTTCACCACGTCCTCCAGGGACAGGTTCCTTTTGTTGGCATCCCCGATCACTTCATTAATATGTATATGACGGAGATCGCACCCGATAGTCCCGCTTCAAAAGTCTGGATTTCACAAGCCACGCTGATTATCGAAAACGCCCCCCAAGACCCCCAACTAACCCAATTAGGTCTCGCCCACCTGGCTCAAGCCGTCGGGATTCAGAATACGATCCTGACACCCTTGGCGCTTGGTGGCAATGCCTTGGGGTATTTACAAGCGGCCAACAAGAAAAACGCCGCCCCCTTTACCGAAGAAGATATTCGCATCCTGGCGATCATCTCCGGGCAAGCCGCCCCCATTATTCAAAATGCGAAATTAATTCAAGAAACGCGCCGCCGCGCTCAACAGGCCGAAGCCCTGCGGAAAATCGCGGCGTTAGCGGGTTCAGCCGCGACCTTGGATGAAATTCTCAAATACTCTTTAATCGAAATCTCGCGTTTACTGCACGTCAACAGCGGGGTCATTTTTTTGCTGGATGATGAACGTTACGAACTTTCCGTCCACAAAGAATCGATTATGGGCATTTCCAGCGAAAATATTGCGCGGTTCCCCCGCATTTACATGGATGATCCGATTTTCCGAAATTATGTCACGATCTCTCAACATATTGTGACCTACGGATTACTGAATCAACCAGGTGCAACGCCCGAATTCTACGAAAACTTTTTTAAAGCGATGTCGGCCCGCTCCGCCATTTCAGTCCCCCTGATTGTTCGCGACCGCGGCATCGGTGAAATTCTATTAAGCAGTAAAGAAGAAAACTTTTTCAGCCAGGCCGATATTGAACTGGCCTTAACGACTGCCGGACAGGTCGCGGGCGCCATTGAACGCTCATCCCTATACACACAAACGGATGAAAGCCTGCGTCGGCGCGTCGAACAACTTACCTCGTTGACCCGCATCAGTCAGGAACTCAATTCCTCGCTTGACCTTAAACACCTCCTCAAACTGGTTTACAACGAAGCCGTCTATAACACCGGAGCCGATTGCGGATCGATTTTCCTCTTCGATCTGGACGAACCCTTCACAAACCTGCCCAAAATCGCATTTCAAGTAGGCGACGTCAACGGGAGTCAATTACTGGATATTGAACAAATCGTTGTCAATACCGGGGCGCCCCTCATCATCCCGAATTTTACCCAGAGCGAACATAACCCTCCACATCCCGGCATCATCACCTCCTTAATTGTCCCTATTGGATACCAGGATCATATCGTTGGGCTGGTTCATATGCACGCTCGCACCCCCCAACGTTTCGATCAAGAATCCGTCGAAATCGCCCAAACCCTCGCGGTCCAGGCCGCCATCGCCCTCGGAAATGCCCAACGTTATCACGAACAGGTTCAAAGAAATATTCAGCTCAACCAGGGCATGGAAATCCTGGCAAAATTACTCGAAACCAGCCAGGCCCTGCGCGAAAACCAACCCATCGAAAAAGCCCTCACCATCATTGCCGAGGGCATTCAAGAAGCCACCACCTTCGAAGTGGTCCTCATCAGCATTTTTGACGAGCAAATAGACGCCCTACGTCGAATAACCAGTACCGGGATTCCACCGGCAACCATGAAGGATTTGATCGCCCACACCGTGCCCTGGAGACAAATTCAGGAACTTCTCAGTGCCGATTTCCAAATCCACCATTCCTACTTCATCCCCGAAGATAAATCCCCGATCCTCCCGCCAGAAATCCATTCGGTCAGTCTGCTTTCAACGAGTGAGACGAATAAAGGCCTGAACGGGAATGCCTGGCACCCGGACGATGCCCTACTGGTGCCCTTATACCATCAGGATAACAAAACCCCGCTCGGCTTGATCAGTGTGGATGCCCCCCGAAATGGCCTCCGCCCCGATCGGACCACCGTTGAAGCACTCGAAATTTTCGCCACCCAGGCCGCGCTCACCATTGAACGCCACACCAAAATTGACAGCCTACGCACCCGCGTAGACTCCTTAGAAGGCGAGGTGACCCGCGCCCAACACGCCAGCAAGTTAGCACAAACCCAACTACCTTTCTTACTCCATAAAGATTTAGAGCAGACCCTCTCGATTCAGCGGCTAAATTTACGCTCACGGCGCATACAAGCCATCTTGGAAATCATCGAGGCGATTAACCGAGAAACAAACCGGGATGGCATCTTCCGCGCCCTGGGCGAGGCCTTGATCCGCCATATGGAAGTAGATGTGGTTCTCATCACAGAGCCTACCCGACGTGGCCCAGTGCTCAGCCATGCTCTGGGCAAAATTCCCGATGGCACCAACCCCCAAGCGCTTTTAGGACAACGCAACCCCCTACGCCATTGTTTGCGAAATAACATTGCCATTTTCGCGGCAAATATGGCCACCGTTGTCGGACAAGAATGGCAAGGCTCCCCCTTGCTCGCGCAAATGAAAACCGAGAGTTTCTTCTGTTTTCCAGTAACCTCTCCAACGGCACCCAACACCGCAGAAGCCGCCATTTTAGGGCTAAGTTTTTCGCCAGTATCCGAATTCACAACCGAAGACCAACAAATTTTTTCACTCGTCGCCGATGAAATCGCGATCACCCTCCAAAACCTTACCCTCCTCGAAGAAACTCGCCAAAGACTTCGGGAAGTGGACCTGCTGTTGGATTTCAGCCGTCAACTCGGGAGCCTCAACCCCGATGAAATTATGCGGTCTCTCGTCGAGAGTGTGCTTCGGGTCGTGATTGGCGCACAAGCCGCCATGATTGCCCTTTGGGAGCCAAAACAAGGCCATTTGCGTCCACAAGCCGTTTCTGGTTACAAAAACCAACAACGCATCATGGAAATCACCTACCGGTTAGATGAAGCCCTGCCCGGACAGGTATTTGCAGAAGGAACCCCCCGCCGGGTAGACGAAGTAGATTTCGCCCGCGACTACAACATTTCGACCGAAAACCTCTTACGCTACCAGGAAGCCACCGCCGGATACGTCCCCTTGTCATCCATGCTCATCCCCATTCGTGCCGGGGAAGAAAAATTAGGCATCATTGTGCTGGACAACTTCACCACCAATGCCGCCTTCTCCGAAGAAGATCAAGCGCTCATTACCTCCCTCGTCCAACAAACCGGCCTGATTCTTGAAAACGCCCGTTTGTTCCAGGCCGCTGAACAACGTGCCCACCAACTCCAAGCCCTCACGAGTGTTTCCACCACCATCACCTCCAACCTCCAGGTAGACACCATCATCGTCTCCCTTCTGGAACAACTCCAATCCGTCATCCCCTTTGAGACTGGCACCTTTTGGCTCCGCCAGGGCAACTTCCTGACCATTCAAGCGGCACAGGGCTTTGAAGACAACGAAGATCGCGTCGGGTTAAAAGTAGTGCTCGAAGATAGCCGCTTATTAAATGAAATGATCATTACCGGCCAGGCCATTCACGTCCCGGATGTCAATCATGATGACCGTTTCCCGGCCTGGATTGAGTACAAGTTCCTTTCTTGGGTTGGCATCCCGCTTCTCTCAAAAGGTGAAGTGGTTGGAGTGATTGCCCTCGAAAAACAAGAAGCAGGTTTTTACACCGCCGAACACATTCAAGCCGCCACCACCTTTGCCGGACAAGCCGCCGTCGCACTCGAAAATGCTCGCCTTTTTGAAGAAAGCCAACAACGCACCGAAGAACTCAACGAGCGGACCAAGCGGTTGGATATGCTCAATCGCTTATCAACCCGGTTCAGTGCCTCCCTGGACGCCGAAGAAATCATAGCCTTTACGCTGGAACAAATTGGCTTTGCCATTCAATGTTCGGTTGTATCCGCCGTCACCCTCGATGAAAACGGCAAACCATTTCTCGTCAAAGAAACACCGAGCTTTAGTTCCAAGGCCCCGACCGCTTTTGAAGGTGAAACCCTACTTGCTCATCTCCGAGAATCAGGGGGTGCCTTCATCGCCAGCGATGTCACCACCGAGCCTTTACTCGCTTCCCTGAAAAAATACTTCAAAACCCGCAAAACCCAGGCGGTGGTAGCTCTCCCGCTCATTGCCGGGAAAGAACTCCACGGCCTGATCTTAATTCACAGTCAACAAGAAGGATTTCAAACGGGTGAGCTGGAACTCGCCACCACCATTACCAACCAGGCCGCGGTCGCCCTCGGCAACGCTCGTTTGTTCGAAAAGACTCAAACCACCCTCGAAAACCTGGAAATTCGCGAACGCTACCAAAAGAATGTGGCCCTTGCCGTCGTCTCGTTGAATGAACGAGGTTCGCAAGCCCTGGACGAAGCGATGCAACTCATGGGAGATGTCTCGCAAGCCAGCCGGGTTTATTACTTTGAGGCCGTCGAGGATGCCGAAGGGATTTTCTGGCGGCAAACCGCGGAATGGCGGAATCCGAAGAGCGCGGGCGACGTGGATCATCAAGTCTTGCAACAATTCCCGGCGACCGTTTCGTCCTTCCTCTCTGTTGGCACAGAAGAATCAGGGCTATTTGCCGGGCTGGTCAAAGACCTCCCCGCTGGACCTCGCGCCCTCCTAGAACAACAAAATATCCTATCGATATTAATTTTGGCCGTGCCGGGTGAACTTAGTATCCCCGGTTATCTGGCCTTTATCGAGACAACCTACGAGCGCATCTGGCGTACCGATGAAATGGCCGCCTTACAAACCGTCGCGGCCGGGTTATCTAGCACCATGTCGCAGGAAAAACTCCTAAAACAGGTTCAGGCCGCCCTGGCCGAAACCGAGGAGCAAACGCGACGGCTCACCCTCCTCAACGAAATGAGTGCCCAATTGAGCCGCGCCAGCACTGCCACAACGATTTTTGAAATATCGGCAACCATCACCCGCCAGATCATCAACACCGACCAGGCAAGTGTCGCTATTTCCTCCCCGGATGGCACCTCGCTCACCATTTTTACCCTTTCATCCGAAAACACCTCGCTGACCTCGGAAACCCTGCCCATCGATAAATCTCTGCCTATCCGCCAGGCCATCCAAACGAGACAACCGCTTTTGATGCACGAGAGCAGAGCCATCCCGCTTGCCGACATAAAATCTTTTATCGTCGTGCCTCTGTTAACCCGCGACGCGGCCATTGGCACCATCAACGTTGGGAGTAAGCTGGCTTTTGCCTTTACACAAAGTGATCTGAACATGTTGGTGCAGATTGCCTCTCTGGTTTCAGCAACCCTCGAAAACAAAAACCTGCTCGAAGAAACCCGACGCCTGACGGAAGAATTGGAAGAACGGGTTCGCGAACGCACCTACGAACTCGAAATCGAACACAACCGCACCCAAACCCTACTCCGCATCATTACAGAACTCTCCTCCAGCCTCGACATGGACATCGTCCTTACCCGCACTCTGGAGCAAATCAACAAAATCGTCGAAGCGGAGCAAAGCACCATCATGCTCTCCCGCTCCACCGACACCTTTTTACTCCGGCGGGCCTCATACGGATATACCTCCCCCACCCCAGCCGGGGGAGAAGTCTCCCAATTTTCGGTCAACGAAGGTTTGGCAGGATGGGTCATTGCCTATCGCGAATCCGCCCTCATTCCCGATCTCACCACCGATCATCGGTGGGTTCGCGCATCCGACCCACCCGAAGCGATCAGCAAAGCCCAACACCGTAGTGCCATCGCCGTGCCCCTGTTGATGGGCGAAGAAACCTTAGGAGCCTTACTCCTTTTCCACCGCGAGTTCAAACACTTTTCCGAGGACCATCTCGATCTCGTTCAAGCAACCGCCAAACAGATCGCCGTCGCCATCAACAACGCCCAACTATACGGCCTGATTCGCGATCAAGCAGAACGGTTGGGCAGTATGCTTCGAAACCAACAGGTAGAAGCCAGCCGCCTGCGCGCAATTTTGGAAGCGGTCGCCGATGGTGTTCTGGTTACGGAAGCGTCCGGCATCATCTCAGTTTTTAACGCCTCAGCGACCCAGATCCTCGACCTGGGCGATGCACAACTGGTTGGCAAGTCCCTCGACAATTTTATCGGGTTGTTTGGCAAGGCCGGTCAACTCTGGACAGATACCATTCGCGCCTGGTCCGAAGACCCCGGCTCCGCCGAAGCCGCAGACTTCTTCTCCGAAGAAATCACCCTGGACAATGGCCGGGTGGTCGCGGTCAGCCTTTCGCCTGTTTCTACCCGCTCAGAATTTTTAGGCACTGTTTCGATCTTCCGCGATATTACCCACCAGGTAGAAGTAGACCGCCTCAAGTCAGAATTTGTCGCGACCGTAAGCCATGAATTACGCACGCCCATGACCTCCATTCGTGGATATACAGACATCTTGCTCATGGGCGCGGCGGGAGCCCTCAACGACCAACAAAAATCCTTCCTGAGCGTGGTCAAAAGCAACACCGAGCGGCTCAACATCTTAGTAAACGACTTGCTCGATATTTCTCGCATTGAAGCCGGAAAAGTCTCTTTGAACATGCAGGCTGTTCAACTGATCGAAGCCGCCACAAACGTCGTACAAGAATTCATTCAACGTGCCAAAGACGAAAATAAACCCATGACGTTTGAAATCGTGCCCCCCTCCTTCACCCCGTCCGTGCTGGGTGATGTCGAACGGATCAGACAAATCTTTGAAAACCTGGTTGAAAATGCCTACCTTTACACGCCAGTGGACGGCAAAGTCATTATCCGGTTTTCAAAAAATCACGAATTTGTCCAAACCGATGTACGTGACACCGGCATTGGCATCGCCCCCGAAGATCAGGACCGCATTTTTGAACGCTTCTACCGAGGAGAGGACCCTCTGGTGCTGGCATCGGCTGGCACCGGGCTGGGGCTTCCCATCGTTCGCTATCTGATAGAACGTCATGGCGGTAAACTCTGGATGGACAGCCAGGGTATTCCGGGACAGGGAAGTGTTTTTTCATTTACCCTGCCCCTCTATGAACCAGAAGATTGAAAACTCGTTAAGAGTAGACTGATTACACCGTAAAATAAGTTTTTGCAAGTTTGCACACGCAGAAAACACTAAAAGCCTTTCTTAACAGTGCACTTATGAGGTTAGAATGCCAAAAATCTTAATCGCCGAAGACGAACGCGATATCCGAGACCTAATCACCTTTACCCTTCGCTTTGCCGGGTATGAAGTTTTCGCCTTCCCGAACGGCGCTGAAGCCGCAGAAAATGCCAGCAAAATTATGCCGGACTTGATTATGCTGGATGTCCGAATGCCAAAAATGACCGGCTATGAAGCCTGTGAATTTATCAAATCGCAAGAAGCGACCAAACACATTCCGGTTATTTTCCTCTCAGCCAAAGGCCAGGATACCGAAGTCCGCACTGGCCTTGAAGTTGGCGCCACCGATTACATCCTAAAACCTTTCGCCCCGGACAAACTCACCGAGCGAGTGGCCGAAATCTTAAAAAAACACTACAAAGCCTGAATAGGCAAACGCTTTACCCTGTATAAAAACCGATGAGCGCCCTCATCATTGACGACGAAATTGTCCATTACGAAGTTCTGGGACGGGGCCGTCCCCTGATCTTTGTACATGGCTGGGTCGGCTCATGGCGGTATTGGATCCCGACCATGCAAGCCGCCTCGATCTCTTACCGCGCCTACGCACTCGACCTATGGGGGTTCGGGGAAACCTCCAAAGCCCAATCCCGCTACAGCATCGACCACTACGTCACCCTTCTGGATCGGTTTTTGGAAGAAATGGGGATCGCCAAAATTGCCCTCGTCGGACACGGGCTAGGCGCCATCGTCGCCCTCATGTACGCAAACAAATTCCCACGCTTTGTGGATCGGCTCATGATCGTGGGCTTCCCAATGAGCAAAAGCAACCTCAACACCCGCCTGCAAACCGAAGCCCCGCTCGACCTCGAAAAATGGCTCCTGGCAGGGGCCACCATTCCCGAAATCGCCCGGCTCGAAGCCGCCAAAACAGATAACAAAGCCATCGTCAACACCATCAGCAATTTGGACAAGATTGATCTAAACCAACTTGCCACCAACCTCACCCACCCCTGTCTGGTCGTACACGGTCAAAACGACCAGGCAATCACCATGCCCAACGGGGAAACGCGGCTCCACGACCTCAGCCACACAATCATCTTTGAGGAATCGGGACATTACCCCATGCTCACCGAAACCAACAAATTCAACCGCCTATTGAGCGACTTCCTTGCGCTCGAATCCGGCCAAAGCCCCAGCGAACTCCAAATAAAAGAAGAATGGAAACGGCGCGTCCGTTAACCACCCCTATGACCCACAGGCAAAAAATCCGGGGAATGGCCCTCCTTTTACGCGTGGCTTGCCTCAGTCTGATGGCACTGCTCACCCTGCCTGCCTGCACCTCAAACCCGAACCCCGCGGACACCATTTCCGCGCAAGGATCCCCTACGGGCACAGCCCCCCTGCCCGGCCCGGACCACACCCCGTCCGCCACCCCCACGCTGACCGAGACCGTTGCCCCGTCCGCCACCCCACTCGCGACCGTCTCCCCCACCCTCTCCATCTCCCCCACTGCCGCCCCAACCCGCCTACCCTGTTGGCAAGAAGGGGGAAAGATCATTCAACACACCCTCGAAACCCCCCTCACGCCCAACCCCTGGCCCTTCCGCGTTTACACCCCCCCGTGTTACGA
>JABWBV010000005.1 GCA_013359445.1 Anaerolineales bacterium
CAGGCTGGACGGTGCGCCGCATCAATGAAGCATATCAACACGGCGGGTTTGAGTTGTTGGCCGATACGTTTGATTACAACTTTGGCATCCGACCTGAGTATTACGTGATGGTCAATTTTGAGATGTTTGAGGAGGTGGTAGATCAAATGGGTGGGTTGGAGGTTCAGGTGGCAAAGGCCCTGCGCGAGGGCGATTATTCCGTCAAACCGGGCGCGGTGCATATGGATGGCGAAATGGCGCTTTGGTATGTCCGGTCCCGGTACACCACGAGTGATTTCGAGCGGATGACGCGCCAACAAGAGGTCTTACTGGCTCTTTTCCAACGATTAATTTCACTGGATGCGTTGAAGAAAGTTCCCCAAATGTATGCCACCTACGAAGAAAAGGTGGTCACAAACGTTACACTGCCAGAAACCCTGGCCTGGGCAGGGGCCGCCGGACGGATCGTAGAGGCCCCCGCCTCTTTGCAAACCCTCACCGTGGGACGAGATTATGTAACCCCTTTCCTCACTCCTGCGGGCGCGCAAGTCCTGCTCCCGGAGCGGGATGCAATTTTAGAAGCTCTGCGCGATTTGCTGATAAAATAAAGCCATGAAGAAAACACCGAAAAAGCCCGGGCATGGTGTCCGGGCTTTTTTGCATCATGGCAACCTGCATGTGCCAGTGGGGTTTTCTTTTTTAGGAGAATGACGATGAATTTGGATTTAGATACCTTACGGAATGCCTGGAGTGAATTTGTGACGGGGCATGTGCTGAGTTCGGTGATCGATCCGGTTGTCGCGAACTCATGGGAACGGTGCTGGGCACGTTTAAATCCCCTCCACAAAACAACGCCTGTCAAACTTAGCGCCGAACGAATTTTATCCATTCAAAAAACCCATAAAGAGTTAATTTCAGTTGCGCGCCCTATCATGGAGGATATTTACCAGTACGTCGAGCGTTCGGATTCAGCTGTCGTTTTGGTGAATGGGGCAGGGTATGTGTTGGATATGTTAGGTGATCCCTCCATTATGCAAGCCGCGCGCCCGTTTGGCATCGAAATTGGAGGCTCGATTTCCGAGATGCAAATTGGAACCAATGCTCTGGCCCTCCCCTTGCTAGATGGGGTGCCTGCGCGCACAGTTGGGGCGGAACATTATTTGGAAGATCTGCACTGGTTGGCGGGGGCCGCCGCCCCCGTCTTTTCGCTCACAGGACGTCCGTTGGGCGCGCTGGGGCTGATCAGCTTCGCTGAAAATTCACACCCCCATTCGTTGGGGCTGATGGTAGCGGGGGCAAAAGCCATCGAAGGGCAACTCCAAATTGCCAATTTGATCGCTGAACAAAACAATCAACTGAGCGAATTGAACACCATTTTATCTTCTATCTCGGAAGGCATTTTGGTATGGGACGCGCGGGGCACCATTTTGCAGGCCAATTCCGCGGCCATGCGGATGCTCAATTGGCCGGTGCTGAGTTTTGTCGGAAAGCCCCTCCCCAACTACGTTGATTTTCCCGAATATATTGACGAAGCCCTGAGCACCCGAACCCCTATCAAAGACATCGAAACCAGCATCTGTGTGGGCGAACAAATTGTCAATTGCGTGGTAAGCCTGAATTATGTCGCCCGGCTCAACGCCCCCCACTGGATCATTATGACCCTTCGACCCACCGAATTGGTTCATGCGTTGGTTCAGCGTCAGGTGGGGGCACAGACTTCGTTTACGATTGCGGACTTTGTGGGCAAATCAACCAAAATCCAGCAGGTTCGGCGCATGGCTCGGGCCGCGGCCCCCGCGGAAGCCGGGATTCTCATTCGGGGCGAAAGTGGCACAGGGAAAAATGTCCTCGCCCGGGCCATTCATCAGGAAGGTCCCAGAGCCAATGGGCCTTTTCTCATTTTCAATTGTGCTTCCATCCCCAATGAATTCATTTTGACCGAATTGCTGGGAGTCGAAGAGGGCTCGCACCGGCAAACGATGGGAGGACGCCCCAGTAAGTTTGAACTGGCGCAGGGGGGCACCCTGTATTTCCAAGATGTTGATCAACTACCCCTCCAGGCGCAAACTGTGCTGACGAACGTGATGGACCTGGGCATTGTACTTCGCCTGGGCAGTGCGCGTGCCATCCCCGCGAACGTTCGGATTATTGCCTCCACCTCTGCGAATCTGGAAAAACTGATTTTGGAAGGGAATTTCCATCCCGATCTGTATTACCGGCTCAGTCCTTTTGAAATTGAACTGCCGCCTTTGCGAAAACGGAAAGGGGATATCCCCCTCTTGGTAGAAAGAATTCTGGAACGTTTGAACCAACAACACCACAAAAATTTATCCTTTGCCGACGAAGTGATGGAATTGTTCAACCAATATCACTGGCCGGGAAATATTCGAGAGTTAGAGGTGACCCTGGAACGCACCGCCCTTCACGCCGATGAGACATCGATCATTTCCCTGGCCCACCTTCCGAATCACATTTTTAAGCATCTACACGCCACCTCCGAGGAGTTCGAACGCCAGACCGTTTCCCTGGACGAAATGGAGCGCGATGCGATCTTGTCGGCGGCGCAAGAATTCAAAGGCAATCTCTCACAAATGGCAAAACGTCTGGGCTTAAGTCGGACCACCATCTGGCGGCGCATGAAAATGTTGGAACTTTCGCCCGATGAATTCCGTACCAAAGCCATTTATAGGAACACAGTACCATCGTAGTGTTTCAGACTGAAACACTTTCAATTTCCCTGTTTCAGTTTGAAACAAGAAAAAACCAGTTATTTGACGGAGAAGAAAATAAAAATATACTGACTTTATGATGTGTGCAATTCATTTTGAAACCAATAGGTTCCTCCTGTCCAATACATGTCATGGATGGCAGGGCACTATGCAGAATCTGAGTTTGCACGATACGTTTACCAAAGCCGTCAGCGCATTTTTTATGCTGGCGGTTTTTTATTTCCTCAACGTTCTATCCCATGTCTATTGGGAAGGAGGTGCGCTGATAAAAAAGCATTTCAAACCCGTCTACTTCGTTGGTCTTTTTCATCACCCCTTTAAAATCCATTACTTTAGGAGAATTCACCATGTTCCTTGCTGAAATGTTCGGCACGATGACCCTCATCGTTCTTGGCGACGGTGTTGTCGCCAACGTATTGTTAGCCAAATCCAAAGGCCAGAACTCTGGCTGGATCGTCATTACCGCGGGCTGGGCGTTTGCCGTCATGAGCGGTATCTTCGTTTCTGCCGCCCTCGGAGGTCCAGGTAGCTTGAACCCGGCCTTCCAGGTTGCCTCCATTATTCAAGGCGGCGACGCTGGCGCGGCGATTCAAAATATCTTAGGCGAATTTGTCGGCGCATTCGTCGGCGCAATCCTCGTCTGGTTGTTGTACCTGCCCCACTGGGCTGAAACCAAAGATGCTGGCCTCAAACTGGCCGTCTTCTCCACTGGCCCCGCGATCCGCAACCCAACCTTGAACCTGCTCACCGAAGTTATCGCCACCTTTATGCTGGGCTTTATTGCGACCGCAATCGGCAAAGCAACCGGCGTCCCCGGCGGTGTTGGCCCCTATCTCATCGGTGCCTTAATCTGGGGTCTCGGTCTGTCCCTCGGTGGCCCCACCGGATATGCCCTCAACCCTGCCCGTGACCTCGGTCCCCGCATCGCGCACTTTGTTCTCCCCATCGCAGGCAAAGGCGACAGTGACTGGGCCTACTCCTGGGTTCCCGTGGTTGGCCCCATCATTGGCGCCATCATCGCCGGTTTCCTGGGCACAGCCATTTTCCCGTAAATCTTTCTGAAATAAGACATCGGAAGTTCCTCAGACTTCCGATGTCTTGAAAAAGGCGAAACCATATGAAAAAATTGATCAATAGCCCCGAAAATGTTGTTCGCGAAGCTTTGGAAGGCATCGTTTACGCACACTCCGATCTGGTCCGCGTCCACTATGACCCCAACTACATCGTCCGAGCCGATGCTCCTGTTCAGAACAAAGTCGGCGTGATCTCCGGCGGCGGAAGCGGTCACGAACCCATGCACGGCGGTTTCGTCGGCATGGGGATGTTAGATGCGGCTTGCCCCGGGGCAGTGTTCACCTCCCCCACGCCCGACCAAATGCTCGAAGCAACCAAAGCCGTGAACGGCGGCAAAGGCGTCCTCCATATCGTCAAAAACTATACCGGCGACGTCCTCAACTTTGAAATGGCCGCTGATCTGGCCCGCGCCGAAGGCATTGACGTTGAAGCCGTCGTCATTGACGATGATGTCGCTGTCAAAGATAGCCTGTACACCGCCGGACGCCGTGGCGTAGGCGCAACCGTCCTCGCCGAAAAACTGACTGGTGCGGCCGCCGAAGCCGGACGCTCCCTCGCAGAAGTGACTGATATTTGTAAAAAGGCCAATGGCTGGGGCCGCAGTATGGGCATGGCCCTTACCTCCTGCGCGGTTCCGCATGTTGGCAAACCCACCTTTGACCTGCCCGAAGATCAAATGGAAATCGGCATCGGCATCCACGGCGAACCGGGTCGTGTCCGCATGGACCTCAAATCCGCCGATGAAATCACCGAAATGTTGATGGACCCCATCATCACCGATCTCCCCTACAAAGCTGGCGACGAAGTTTTACTGTTCGTCAATGGCATGGGTGGAACCCCTCTCATTGAACTCTATGTCGTATACCGCAAGGCCTACGAAATCGCCACCAAGAGTGGTCTGAAAGTCGTCCGCAATCTGGTCGGCTCCTACATCACCAGCCTCGAAATGGCAGGCACCTCGATCACCATGCTCAAAATGGATGAGGATATGCTCAAACTGTGGGATGCACCCGTCAAAACTGCCGCCCTCCGTTGGGGTGTATAACCGCTCAGAATCCACCAACCGATTCACGCATCACGCCTCACCCACAACCTTGAAACGTGATGCGTGAATCTCGAATTCTTAAAAATTCTCCTCAGGAACCTAAGCATGACTATTCGTCAGGAAGATGTTCTCGCGTGGATCAAAACCTACGCTGGCATAATCGCAGAAAATAAAGAATACCTCACCCAACTCGATGCCGCCATCGGGGATGCGGATCATGGGGCCAATATGAATCGCGGTTTTCAAGCCGTCGTCGGAAAAATGCCCGAAATGGCAGACAAAGACATTGGCACCATCCTAAAAACCGTCGGCATGACCCTCCTCTCCACCGTGGGAGGCGCGGGTGGCCCGTTATACGGCACCCTCTTCCTCCAAGCTGGTATGAAAAGCGTCGGAAAAATGGAACTGACCCTGGAAGATTGGGCAACCATGCTCGACGCGGCTGTCAGTGGGGTCGTCATGCGCGGTAAAGCAGAATTGGGCGATAAAACGATGGTCGATGCCCTCACCCCCGCCGTGCAAGCTCTCAAACAAGCTTGCGAAGCCGGACTGGACATCCCCACCGCCCTTAAAAATTCTGCCACCGCCGCCCAAGAAGGGATGCAAAAAACCATCCCCCTTGTCGCCCGAAAAGGCCGCGCCAGTTATCTCGGTGAACGCAGTGCCGGACACCAAGACCCCGGCTCCACCTCCTCCTACTTCCTGATCAAAACTGCCGCCGACACCTGGGGAAAAGCGTGAGCGTATAGAACGTGAACCGTGGTTGCACAAATCATGAATCGCGTTCGCCCCTCACGTTTCAATCATTATCACTAACTCTTTTCATTTTCAGGAGACTTTAAAATGGCTAAATACGCTGCCGCAGTAGACCAGGGCACGACCAGCACCCGCTTCATGATCTTCGATCACAGCGGGAATGTCGTCGCCATTGACCAAATGGAACACGAACAAATTTACCCCAAACCCGGCTGGGTCGAACACGATCCGCTCGAGATTTGGGCGCGCACCCAGGATGTTATCCGGGGTGGCCTCAAAAAAGGGAATGTTGACCCCACCGACATCGCCGCCGTCGGCATCACCAACCAGCGCGAAACCGCTGTCGTTTGGGAAAAAGCTACCGGCAAACCCGTCTACAACGCGATTGTCTGGCAAGACACCCGCACCGACAAAATCTGCAACGAACTGGCCGCCGATGGTGGACAGGATCGCTTCCGCGAAAAAGTAGGCCTCCCGCTCGCCACCTACTTCTCCGGCCCGAAAATCAAATGGATTCTGGACAATGTGGAAGGCGCCCGCGAAAAAGCCGAAAAAGGCGAAATCATCTTCGGTAACATTGATACCTGGGTGATCTGGAACCTGACCGGCGGCCCCAACGGCGGCGCACACGTCACCGATGTCACCAACGCCTCCCGCACCATGCTGATGAACCTCGAAACCCTCGACTGGGACGATGAAATCCTAGGCATTATGGGTGTCCCCAAGGCCATGCTCCCCACGATCAAAGCTTCCAGCGAAGTGTACGGGACCGCGGTCGGTTCCCTGGGTGGCGTCCCCGTTGCGGGCGACCTCGGCGACCAACAAGCGGCCCTCTTCGGCCAGGCGTGCTACGACCCCGGCGAAGCGAAGAACACCTACGGCACCGGCTGTTTCATGCTCCTCAACACCGGCACCAAAGCCGTCCAATCCAAAAATGGCTTGCTCACCACCCTCGGCTACAAGATCGGCAATCAACCCGCCGTATATGCCCTGGAAGGCTCCATCGCCATCACCGGCGCACTCGTCCAATGGCTCCGTGACAACCTCGGCCTGATCGAAAAATCCGCCGATGTCGAAGCCCTCGCCAAAACCGTCGAAGACAATGGCGGCATCTACTTCGTCCCCGCCTTCTCCGGCCTGTTCGCCCCCTACTGGAAGAGTGATGCCCGCGGCGCTATCGTCGGCATGACCCGCTACGTCACCAAAGGCCACTTCGCCCGCGCCACCCTCGAAGCCACCGCTTTCCAGACCCGCGAAGTGTTGGATGCTATGAACAAAGACTCCGGCGTAGACCTCACCGCCCTCAAAGTAGACGGCGGCATGGTGTACAACGAACTGCTCATGCAATTCCAATCCGACATCCTCGGCGTGCCCGTCATTCGCCCGAAGGTTGCCGAAACCACCGCCCTCGGCGCGGCCTATGCCGCCGGGATGGCCGTTGGCTTCTGGAGCACCTACGATGAACTCCGCGCCAACTGGGGCAAGGACAAGGAATGGGATCCCCAAATGGATGCCACCCACCGCGAAGCCCAATATGGCAATTGGAAGAAAGCCGTCACCCGCACCTTCGATTGGGTTGAATAAAATTCCGCCCATGAGAAACCGCGCACGCTGTTAGCACTATCCTCTCGCGGATTTCTCGCCCCGTAACGAGAAGGGCTGAAGGAGGTCGACACTTCTCCTTCAGCCTTTTTTCATCATGCTACCAACCCTTACGCCCATTTCCGACAATACCCTCTGGGAGACCCTGTGGGCACCCTACCCCGATCTGTACGAGGAAGTCCTCGCCCACATCGGCCCGGAGGATATTGTGCTGGATATTGGGGCGGGCGACATGCGGCTGGCCATCCCAATGGCAATACTGGCCCGCCACGTGTACGCCCTCGAAATTCAATCCTCGTTGATTGAAAGTGCCCTCCAAAAAGACCTGCCCCCCCGCTTGACCATTTTGCACGAAGATGCGCGCACGTACCCCTTCCCCGCTGGAATTACCACTGCCGTCTTGCTGATGCGGCACTGCACGCATTTTCGTCTCTATGCCGAGAAACTCAAAGCACTCGGCTGTCCAAAACTCATCACGAATGCTCGCTGGCGCATGGGCCTGGAGGTGATCGATCTTCAGGCCCCCCGCCCGCTTTTTGACCAAATCTCATTTGGCTGGTATACCTGCTGGTGCGGAAGCACTGGCTACAAACCCGGCCCCGTCGAAGAACTCACCGAAGAAACTTTCGACAACACGCACGAAGTGGCAACCTGTCCCAACTGTTCCCCTTCCGTTCGTAGTGAGGCACGTTAGTGCCGCCCAATGACGCACTTTCGTGCGTCACTACCAACAAAAACATGAAACTAACCGGCAAAAAAATCATTTGCCTTCTCGATGAAGGATTTGAAGACCTCGAATTTTGGGTTCCGCTGATGCGCCTGCGCGAGGAGGGAGCCGTGGTAACGGTCGCCAGTGCCAAAGTTCAACCCTATCGAGGCAAAGCCTGCCTGCAAGCCACCCCGGACGTGAAAGCCGACGCCATCCAGGCCGCCGATTTCGACGGGATCGTGGTCCCCGGCGGATGGGCACCCGACAAAATGCGCCGTTACCCGGCCATCACAAAACTCGTTCGCGACACTTACGAACAGGGCAAAATCGTCGGCGCGATTTGCCACGCCGGACTGGTGCTAATCTCCGCGGGCATCGTGCGCGGCCACAAAGCCACCGGCTCCCTCGGCATCAAAGACGACCTGATCAACGCCGGAGCTGAATGGGTGGATGACCCCGCTTTTCGGGATGGCAACCTCGTGTGGGGACGCGTCGTCGAAGACATCCCCGATTTCTGCCGGGAGTTGGTGGCCGCACTGGCCGACGCTTGAAAGTTTGTCCATAAATTGATTGTAGTGACGACTTCAGTCGTTAAAAGCGGTTGAAACCGCCACTACGAAATACGAAACACGCAAAACGCTATGAAACCCCAAGCCCTCATCATCGGAGCCGGATTTACCGGCGTCGCCACTGCTCACGACCTTGCCCTACGTGGGTTTGACGTCACCGTCGTGGAACGTGGCCCGATTGTCAACGGAACCTCTGGCCGCACCCACGGCCTTTTGCACAGCGGTGCGCGCTATGCCGTCAACGACAAAGAAGCCGCCATCGAGTGCATCGAAGAAAACACCCTCCTCCGCAAGCTCGTTCCCGATGTCATCGAACCGAACGGTGGCATGTTCATCGGCCTGAACGACGAAGATCTGGCCTATGGCGAAAAATTTGCCCCGGCCTGTGAAGAGGCAGGGATCGAAATTCACCAGATCACGCCCAAACGCGCGCTCGAACTCGAACCCAACCTCAACTCCCAACTCCTCACTGCCTACCTCGTCCCCGACGCGACGTTTGACCCGCTCCGGTTGGCGCTCGCCTTTGCCGCGACGGCGAAAGCGAATGGGGCCAAATTCCACTTCTACTACGAGGTCACCGGGTTGGTGATGGACGGGCAGGGTAACGTGGCGGGGGTGAAATATTGGGATCGGGCCAACGACCGCCGCGGCGAACTCCGCGCGGATGTGGTCGTCAGCGCGACGGGGGCCTGGGCGGGGGAGATCACCGCGATGGGCGGGGCACACGTCCCAATCACCCCCACGCCCGGCGTCATGGTCGCCTACGATCAACGTCTGGTCGAACGGGCGATCAACCGGCTCACCAAACCGAGCGATGGCGACATCGTGCTTCCCCAACGCCGAATGATGGTCGTTGGTACCACGTCGTTTTCCGCCGAAAATTTGGATTACATCCCCGTGGTGGAAGATCAGGTCAAGCTGATGATGGAAAAAGGCGCGGAGATGATCCCCGGCCTGCGCCAGACGAAGGAACGCGGGGCCTACATGGCAACCCGCCCCCTGATCGGCGCAACCGCCCCCGGACGCAGTATCTCCCGCACGTTCAAATGTTACGACCACAAGGAAACCGATAACGTGGATGGGTTTGTGACCATCACCGGCGGCAAGGCCACCACCCTCCGCCAGATGGCCGAAAAAACCGCCGATGTCGTCTGTCACAAACTGGGCGTCACCACTCCCTGCCGGACGAAGGAAGTGACATTGTTGTCGTATCGGAAATTTTATGTATAGCTCCGTGAAGCGTGAAACGTGATTTTATAAATCATCACGCATCACGCATCACGTTTCACGCTTCACAGTTCACGTTTCAAAACTATGACCTCCAATCTCTGGAACCTCAAATTCCTCATCTCCCGCCAAAAAGGGGATGGGCCGACAAAATTTCAGGAATTTAGCCTGGAAATTGACCCGAACGAATACGTGCTCGACGCGGTGGAACGCGTGTGGGCGTTTCAAGATCGCTCGTTGGTGTTCCGCCATGCCTGCCATCACTCGGTGTGTGGGGCGTGCGGAATGCGCGTCAACGGGGTCGAAAAACTCTCGTGTATCACCCGCATTCGGGACATTACGACCAATGGCAGTACGGTTAAAGTCGAACCGCTTCGCAACTTCCCCGTCATTAGCGACCTGTCTGTGGATATGGGCGCGATGTACGCCCGCCTGGAAAGCGTTGGGGCGAAACAAATTCTGTCCCTGTCTATCGCCCCCGTGAGCGAGGACGTGTATCCCGCTAAAAACGGCAAAAGCGAGTTCAGCCGGTTGGTGGATTGCATTGAATGTGGCCTGTGCATCAGCGCGTGCCCCGTCGCCGCCACCGATGCCGACTATCTCGGCCCCGCCCCGCTCGCCGCCGCCCAACTGAACGGCCTCGCGGACAATCCCAAAACCGTGCTCGAGCTGGTGGACAGTGCCGAAGGCGTCTGGCGCTGTCATAGTGCGTATGAGTGTACCGCCGTCTGCCCGTCCAACGTTCAACCCGCGTGGCGGATCATGGATTTGCGAAAACAAGTGATCGGCCAGCGGATCAAGAACTTTTTTGGAAAATAATATGCTTAAGCCTCCTCAAAAACCCTCCGACGCCTGGAAATGGTTCGACCCGCGCGGGCGCGAACCCGGTTCGTGGGCGTTCATCATCAATCGTTTGTCGGCCCTGGGCTTGACCGTTTATCTCTACTTGCATTTGAGCGTCCTGGGAAAACTCGCGCAAGGCCCGGAAGCCTACGATAGTTTCGTTCACCTGGCCGAATCCCCAGTCGTGATTCTCGGTGAATTGCTCGTCATTTTTGCCGCGCTGTATCACGGCCTCAACGGCTTGCGGATCGCCCTCACCAGCTTTGGGATCGCCGTGCCCTACCAACGGCAACTTTTTTACGTCATCTTTCTGCTGACCATTCTCGGCAGTGTGATCTTCGCCGTGCGTATGTTTACGTAACCATTCAGGCAAATTGTAAAGAAATGACCACTTCTCCCAAACCCACCGAAAACGCCTTCCTCTGGCTGACAAAAATCATCAGCGGCGTCCTTATCATTGTCATTCTCATCCTCCATCTCATCGTCAACCACTTTACCGCGCCCAATGGTCTGCTCAGCTATGCGGAAGTTGTCGCCTATTACCAAAACCCGCTCATCCCGATCATGGAAGGCTTTTTCCTGATCTTCGTCGTCACCCACTCGTTGATCGGCCTGCGAAGCATCCTGCTTGATCTCAAACCCACCCGGTCGGCGATGAATATCATCGACGGCGGCTTAACCCTCTTTGGGTTGGTCGCCATTGTCTATGGTATTTGGCTCCTTTTCGCAATTGCACAGAATCCTATTTAATGATGCCTATCCTTCTGCCCGATCCCCTCACGCCGTATCAGGCAATGAACCCTCTCACCTTGGGATAAATTATGGTCGGACTTGTCCTCGTTTCACATAGCCGTGCGCTCGCCCACGCCCTCCTCGCCCTCGCGCGTCAAGTGGCATCCCCAGAAGTTCCGATTGCCGTCGCCGCCGGCGTCGGCACAGACCGTCTGGAGTTTGGCACCGATGCTGTCGAAATCCACGACGCCATCGAAAACGTTTACAGCGCCGATGGGGTGCTTGTGCTCATGGATTTGGGCAGTGCCATCCTCAGCGCAGAAATGGCGCTGCAACTCCTCCCCCCCGAAAAACACGCGCACATCCGGTTTTGCCCAGCCCCCCTTGTTGAAGGCACCATCACCGCAGCGGTTCAAGCCGGGTTAGGCAATTCACTCGATACCGTCTTCACGGAAGCCAGTCAAGCGCTCCTCCCCAAACTGGAGCAACTCGGCGGTGCCCCCGCCCCAACCTCTGCCCCGCTCCCCACCACCGGGCAAGAAATCACCCTCGCCCTCCGCACCGCACACGGCCTGCACGCCCGCCCCGCCGCAAAATTTGTCCAAACCGCCGGGCGTTTCGATGCCACCATTTTCGTCCGCAACCAAACCACGGGCAAAGGCCCGGTTTCAGCCAAAAGCCTGAACGCACTCGCCACGTTGGGAGCACTGTTCGGGCATGAAATCACCATCGTCGCAGATGGGCCCGACGCTTCCAACGCCCTCGCCGCGTTGACCCACCTCGTGCAGGATAATTTTGGCGAACGCGAATCGTCCGCAAGCCCCACCCCCCATCGCGAACCCCACCCCACGCAGGAGGCCCTCCCCCTTCAAAACGGCGCCCTGCCCGTTGTTGCCATCTCCGAAGGCATCGCACTCGGCCCGCTCGCCCGATTGGTGGCCCCCCCTCCAACCGTGCCCGAACACCCAACGGACAACCCAGCCCTGGCCTGGGATCGGTTTGAAGCCGCCCTGGCGCAAGTATCGCAGGACATTCGGACTCGCCGCGACAACGTCGCCGCCCGCGCCGGGCGCGAAGAAGCCGGGATTTTTGACGCCCACCTGCTCATCCTCAACGACCCCGACCTGCTCACGCAAGCCCAAACCCAAATCACCGCCCACGGAATGAACGAAGCCCACGCGTGGCACACCGCCATTCAGACTGCCCAGGCCGCCTACCTCGCCCTCGACGATCCCTATCTCCGACAGCGCGCCGCCGACGTGGGGGATGTGGGCGAACAGGTGCTCCGCGCCCTGCTCGGCGAGGACACCGCCCCCCTCACCTTCTCCACCCCCGTCATCCTCGCCGCCGAAGACCTGACCCCCACGCAAACCGCCCAACTCGACATCACGAACGTGCTCGGACTGGCGACGGTTTTGGGCGGACCCACCTCCCACAGTGCGATCCTCGCCCGGTCGCTCGGCATTCCCGCCGTGAGCAGTGCGCCGCAAACGATCATGGCCCTCGCAGAGGGCACCCTGATCGGGCTGGACGGTGGGCGCGGGGGCTTGTGGGTTTCTCCTTCAGAATCCGTTCAAGCCGAGTTGAATGCCCGCCGGGAAGCGTGGTTGGCACAACGGGCGCAGTGGCGGCAAACCAGCCAACAACCCGCCCTCACCACCGATGGACACCCCATCGAAATCGTCGCCAACGTCGGCAATCTGGCCGATGCCCGCGCCGCGATGGAAAACGGGGCCGAGGGTATTGGCCTGCTCCGCACCGAATTTTTGTTTCTCTCCCGCACGACCGCCCCGGACGAGGACGAGCAGTACCACGCGTTGCGCGACATTTTTGAGACGATGGGAGACCGCCCCGTGATCGTCCGCACGATGGACGTGGGGGGCGATAAACCGCTCGCGTACATCTCCCAACCCGTCGAAGCAAACCCATTTTTGGGCGTGCGCGGCCTCCGACTCTCGCTCCAGCGCCCGGATTTGTTCTCCACCCAACTGCGGGCTATTTTACGCGCGGGGGAGGGCTACCCGGTTCGCATCATGTTCCCGATGGTTTCGAATGTGGATGAAGTGCTCCGCGCCCGTCAAATCCTGTCCGAGACCCACACCATGCTCGAAACCGAAGGTCTCCCCCACGCCTGGCCGGTGGAGACGGGCATCATGATCGAAGTTCCCTCTGCCGCGTTGCTGGCCCCGATCCTGGCTCCGCACGTGGACTTTTTCAGCGTCGGGACAAACGATCTGACCCAATACACCCTCGCCGCCGAACGGGGCAACCCCAACCTGCCGGGGTTTGCCGATGCCCTGCACCCTGCGGTGTTGAAGTTGATCTGGCAAGTGGCGGAAGCGGCCCGCGCGGCGGGAAAATGGGTGGGCGTGTGCGGCGAATTGGCGGGGGATCCCGTCGCGGCCCCGGTGTTGATCGGGTTGGGGGTCAAAGAGTTGAGTTTGAATCCAGCAGGGATTCCAAGAATCAAGGCGGTGGTCCGAAAATCCACCTTTGCCGAGGCACAGACCTTTGCCCAAACTGTGCTTTTGGCAGAAGATGCGCCGTCTGCTCGCAAGCTGGCTGAAAATTTCCTGGTATAAATAGGACACGGGTAACCGCGGAAGAACACGGATTTTTTAGAAGTTTCCGTGTGGCGCTGGGTTCATCTGTGTCCTATTTTTTTTATCAGAGGTGCCTGTCTTGTCTGAATCGAATTTTGCTCCCTATCGTGATTTTTTTGAAAATAATTTACCCCGGTATCTGGAAATGCTCCGCCAAATGGTGGAGATCAACAGTTTTACGGCAAACGCGAAGGGGATCATCGCCCTGGCGGATTTGACGGCGAATGTTTTTTCGCATTTGGGGTTTCATGCGGAGTATGTGCCTTCGGCCAATCCTGAGTATGGGGTGCATTTGGTGATGAAACGGGCGGGGACGGGGGATCAGAAGCTGGCGTTTGTGTCGCATCTGGACACGGTGTATCCGGTCGAGGACGAAATTCACAACAATTTTCACTGGCGCGAGGTGGGGGATCGGATTTATGGGCCGGGCACGGTGGACATTAAGGGAGGGACGGCGATGATTTATATGATCCTGGAGGCGATCCGCGAGTTTCAGCCGGAGGTGTTTGAGGCGACGAACTGGTACGTGTTGTTGAACGCGTCCGAGGAAACGATGACAAAGGATTTCGGGGAGGTGGCGATTTCGCGACTGCCCGGCGATACCCTGGCGTGTTTGATTTTCGAGGGCGGGATTGTGCGGAACGGGGGGGCGAAACTGGTGACGAACCGGAAAGGGATGGCGGTGTACCGCGTCACGACCGAGGGGAAAAGCGCCCACGCGGGGAGTTCCCACCCCCAAGGGGCGAACGCCATCGCCCAAATGGCGCACGTCGTCCTCGCCATCGAGGGGATGACCGATTACGAAAAGAATCTGACGTTCAACGTGGGGACGATTTCCGGGGGGACGGTGACGAACCGGGTGCCGCATACCGCCGAAATCCGTGTGGAGATGCGGGCGTTTGAGACGGAGGTGTTCGATGCGGGGTTGGCGGGGATGTTTGCCCTGGCCGAGCGTTCGGACGTGGCGAGCAAGGACGGGTATCCGTGCAAGGTAAACGTGGAGTTGTTGAGCCGCACCGAGCCGTGGAATCCGAATCCGGGCAGTGAGATGTTGTTGAAAGTCTGGCAGGAGGCGGGGGAAGCGATTGGAATAAAGGTGGGGCGGGAAATTCGCGGGGGGTTGAGCGATGGGAATTTGCTATGGCACACTTTCCCCACCGTGGATGCTCTTGGCCCGGACGGAGGCAACGCCCACTCGTCGGAGCGAAGTGCGGACGGGAGCAAGGATCAGGAGTATGTGACGGTGAGTTCGTTTGTGCCGAAGGCGTGGGTGAATACGGTGGCGGTGTTGAAACTGCTGGCGTAGGGGTCTGTCCCAAAGGACAGTGGAAATTTAGAAGGGGTCTCGATATACTTTCCCGCATCCTTCGACTACGCTTGACCAAAGTTTTTTTGAGTATTGAGCCATTTACCGCTCCGCTCAGGATGCTGGCGTACAGCCAACCGAAAAATCCAGTTTCTCAAAAGGAGTTCTCCCATGTCTGATGATCTCATTAAAGACGCCTTGCACATGATTCCCTATGGCTTTTATGCCATTTCTACCACGGATGGGGCGGGCGAAGTGAATATTATGGTCGCAAACTGGCTGGTTCAGGCCTCGTTTACGCCCCGCATGGTCGCGTTGGGCCTGGCACGGAAGGCGTATTCTCACGGGTTGGTCAAAACAGGCCGGAAATTTGTGGTGAATATTTTCAACAAAGCGGATGCGGAGGCCATTAAAGGGTTTACGAGAAGTCGCGCGAAAAACCCCGATAAGGTTGCCAACGCCACTTACACCCTCAGCCCCACGGTGGGGTGTCCGGTCGTGGAAGGGGCGGCGGCGTATCTGGAATGTGAGGTGCGCGCGATGGTGGATGCAGGCGGGGATCACGATGTGGTGATTGCGGAGGTGGTCAACGCGGGAGTGATGAAACCGGGCAAGGCGGAGGAGACGTTGACCTTGCATGATTTAGGCTGGAATTACGCAGGGTAAAGATAAACTACCTAAAAAAAAAAAGAAGCGCCGCAAATTTGCGGCGCTTCTTTTTTTTTAGGCTATTCTTCGTCATCCGGGGCGATCATGCCGGGTTGTTCCACTTCCAGCACGTCGCCGTGGACATTGATCCGCACTTTGAACCCCATCATGCCCAGGTAAGCTTTCTGTTCGTCGGGCAGGCCGATCTGGAAGAGCATTTCAAATTGTTGGTCAATATTTTTGAGTTGGTTGGCAATGGAAGCCTTGGTGAAGATGTCTTCCTGCCCCAACATTTGGGCGGTTTGATCGGTGATGAGGTCCTCATGCCCGGTGATGAACGCTTTCATAAAATTTAGCACCTGCCGGTCCACCTGTTCTGCCGGGATATGGCGGTGAAAGCCATCATCATCCACCACGTAACAGGGTTCGTCCCCCACAAAGGCCACCGAGACCGGGCGGTCATACTCGTCCACGACCAAACCATCAAAAAGAACTTTACGTGTCATCATACCCGTCCTGGGGCTATTCCTGCCGCCCTTCGACAATGGCTAACAGTGCGGCGGCGGCGACGCCCAATCTTTTATCCAGGGGAGATTGGGGGAGAAAATCTACGTCCAATTCATAGCGAAATAAATTGAAGCGTTGTTTCACATCTACGACACGAGTTTGGCCCATCACGATGTCGTAGTTTTGCGGAATGATGTTGAGCAAAAACCGTCGGATGAGGGCCAACTGCATCGAGTCTTCCTCCATCACAGCAATGGGGCGTTCGTTTGCGTCCATGATCTCCCATTTATCGCGGAGCATCGAACTAAACCCTTTGCGGCGGAGGACGCCGACGCGAGCGTTCTCGATGGGGTCAATGACATCGTACGCGGCGGCAAAATCGATGATCTGGCGGGCTTTGATGTGAAGGAGCATTTGGCTTTTGGATTCGTCCCCGAAAATTCGAATGTCCTCGCGGAGTTTGAACATTTTTTGCTCGGAAAAAAGCACCAGTTGACCATTGGGATCGTAAAAGCGCAGTTTCCCCGTCAGGGCAAAAACCTGGCGGCGGACCGTATAATGGTGGAATTGGAAAGCGGAGTGCATAGGGGGTACCTCGGGGGGAAGGGGATGGGAATTTGTAGGGATTTATTGGAATTCAAAGGAAGTTCCCACGAATTCCTGGAAGTTGGGGAACATCAGTTCCTACGAGTTCCCAAGAAAAACGTTTCATCAATAATGGACGTTCACCACAGTCCCTACCACTGCAAACTCAAACATCCAGCCCGCATCGTCAATCGAAAGGTTCACACAACCATGGCTCATGGGGGTGCCAAAATTGTTGTGCCAGTACGTGCCGTGAATGCCATACCCCTGGTAGAAATACATCACATAGGGCACATCGGGCAGGTAATATCCGGGCCCGGACATATCGGCGTACACGTATTTGACGTAAATCCGGTATTGGCCTGTGACGGTGGGGGTCGCCCAGGTTCCGGTGGATACGATAAACGTGCGGACCACCTGATTTCCGATCATCGCGTGGGCGATCTGGCGGGTTAAGTCTACGTCTATCCAATGTTCGTCTGCGCTGACGCCTTCGGGGAGGCCTACGGTGTATGGGGTGGCCGTGGGTGGGGGCGGGAGAGTGGGTGTTTCGGTCGGGAGGGGGGTTAGGCTGGGGGTGAGCGTAGGGGTTGGGGTCAGGGTATGGGTGGGCGTGAGGGTGGGGGTCTCGGTGGGCGTGTGGGTGGGGGTCGGGGTAAAGGTGGCCGTGGGGGTGGGGGTGAAAGTGGGTTTTTCGATATTTACCAGGGCCAGGGCAAAGTCACGTTGTTCTTCAAATGCTTGCGATAATTGCGGGGTGCTGACCCAGGCGAAAGCGATTAGGCAGGCAAACAGGAAGAGCAACAGCCAGGGCACGAGGACCGCGCGGGGGCGTTGAAGGTCAGCGGGGGTGGCGCGTTGAACGTGGACTTTGTGTCGGGCGGCGGGGACCGGGACAGGTTGGGTGGCCGCGAGCGGCGGGGCGGCCCGCACGGGGTGGGGACGGGTTGAGGCAGGCTGTTCGCGCAGGCGTTTGATCGCCCAGTGCATCCCTTTGCGGGCTGGTTCACTGTTGGGGTTGATTTCTAGCGCACGGGTCAAATATCCAACGCTGGCTTTGGGATTCGCCACGGCGGCAAGCATGAGCCAGGGGGCTTCTTGTCCGGGCGCAAGTTGGGCGGCGCGCGAGGCCCATTGCCGGGTCGCAATTTTGTCGCCACGGGTCATCGCCTTTTGGGCTTCGTGCATGGCGTAGGTAAAGGCTTGTTTTTTCTGCGAAGGGGTCATGGGGTCTCAGGGGTGACAGAATCGGAGGCGTCTTCGTTGCGGATGTAGCACAGGATGCCTTGCGCGATACCGTCCGCGATGGATTCGGGATATTGGGTGAGGATTTGGCGATCCAGGTTGAGGAAGCCGATTTCGATGATGGCGGCAGGGGTTTCGGGGGCGATCTCGTCAAAGGCGTGGTAACTGGTCATATCGGCGGTAATACTGCCGCTGTGATAGGACATGCCTGTGGCTTTGAAGTACCGGTCACGAATGCAAGCGGTGAGGCGTCCTGCTTTTTCGGGGTTGGGGCTGGCAAGGGCCGCGGCCACTTTGTACCCGGTGGCCTGATCGTTGATGTAATCACAGGAGTCGGCATGGATGGAAACCAGGGCAAGGGCGCGGTAGCTTGTCAAACGCGCATCAAATTCTTCAAGCAGATCGACATCAAATCCTTCGGCGATCAATTGATCCCGCACGAGATTGGCGACAATGAGATTAACTTGCACTTCTTGCAACCCATCGGGGCAAACTGCGCCGGAGTCGTTGCCCCAATGCCCGGCCACAATGCCCAAAAACGGGCGCGGGCGCGGCGTGGGGGTGGGAAAATCCCCTTCCGGGGTGGAATACAGGGTGGCGTCGTTCAGTTTTCCGGCCAGAGCAATGTTGATCACATCATCGGCGGTCAGCAAAGAAAACACCGTAGCCACCAACAAACCAAGCCCCAGTATGATCGCGACCTGTTGAAAAAGACTTGTGGAAGAGGGCGGGGATTTTTGACTCATATCTCTTTATACTACACCAGAACTAGAGAGAGGCGCAAGTCAAATTGCGTGTAAAACCGTTGCCGGGGGCAAAAGTTTTCAGGCTATAATGCGCTTAAGCCTTTTTCGGAGAAATGATATGAAAACACTTTTGATCCTGCGCCATGCCAAATCGGATTGGGACAATGCCCAGTTATCCGATCATGATCGCCCGCTGAACAAGCGCGGTTTGCGGGAAGCACCTCTGATGGGCGACCTGCTCCGCGCGCAAGGGCTTGCCCCCGATCTGATTCTGAGTTCAACCGCCGTACGCGCCCGCCAAACGGCAGAACTGGTTTCCGAGGGGTGCGGATATGCGAACGAGATCATCTTTTCGCGTGATCTATACCTCGCCGAGCCAGAAGGCTACCTTGAGGCGATTCACCTGATGGCCGGGGATGAGGAGACTGTGATGGTAGTCGGACATAATCCGGGGATGGAAGAGCTGGTCAGCGGGCTGACGAAAGAGTCAGTAACCATGACAACAGCCAACCTCGCGCAGGTGGCGCTCCCGATTGAGCACTGGCGCGAGTTACATGAAAAAACGAAGGGGAAACTGATTCAGCTGTGGCGTCCAAAGGAAATTTAGCCGTGCAAAGTGAAAAACTCAGCCCTTTTTGGCAGTCGTATCTGGCCTCGCTCCCCGCGGATTTCCCCATACCAGCCGAACCCTACCCCGCCAGTTACTTCGGCGATAGCGCGGCGTTAGCCCACGAATTGGGGGAACTGGTCGCCGCGGGGATCAAAGGCGGGACGACCGGGTTGTTGAAAGGTTATGAAGCCGATCAGGAACCGCTCCCTGTCGCGGGAACGCGGGAAATCGTCACTGAGTTCGACGGCACGCCCTTGTGTGTGATCGAAATTATGGATGTGGAGATCAAACCTTTTCGGGAAGTGGACGCCCGGTTTGCCTATGCCGAAGGGGAAGGAGATCGCTCGCTGGCATACTGGCGCGAGGCGCACATTCAATTTTTTACCCGCGAGTGTGCCGGGTATGGGTGGGAATTTAATGAAGAGATGTTGGTGGTATGTTCGCGGTTTCGGAAAGTGTTTCCTGAATAAAGGATCACACGCGCGCAACTTCCAGGATTTCCACGGACGTTAATTCACATCCCCAAAGATTTACCGCCTCCCCCAGACGATTCTTAAGCTCCATCTCAATCTTGGGGCGCATCTGAAGGGCTTGCGCGGTGTCCACATCCCCCACGATGGATTTCAGCCGCGCGCGTGTGGCTTCGCGGAGGCTCATCGGCAAGTCGGGGACACTCAACACACTTTTTTCCGGATTCACAATCCGATACCCCACCCCTATCTGAAAACCGAACCGGGCATTATCCTGCGTGGTGGCTTCCCCGTTGATCATCTCTTTTTTCTCCCGCAAATCCACCTGGACGCCACGATCTATGAAAGGCAATACAAAAACGATGCCTGGCCCAACCGTTCCCGCCAATCGCCCAAGCCGAAAAACCACCATGCGTGCATATTCAGGGATAATACGGACGGCAGAGGTGATGATTACGAGCAACGCGACAAGGGAGATTGCGCTAACGCAAACGAGCGGAAGCCAGGCTGGAAAATTTTCTTGAGCAAAAGGTGCAAACATGGTCATTCTCCTTTAGAAGGAACACGTTCAGAGGCCTCCTGGCTTGGAAGGGGCGCCGTTCCCGTTTCAAAGGCCTCACACCCAAACACGGGCAAACGCGGGTATTTCGACAACCGAGGATTAAACTTGCTGGCCTCACACAACCAAAACACACTCCCCCGGTCGTTGAGGATCGTCCGGGCATGAAGGCAGGATGAACAAAGGCCGGGGGAGTGAGAATGCATAAACACCGAGCGAAAAGGCTACCCTAATACTTGTTCCAATCGGTCCACCACTTCCGCCAACCCGGCAAAAGCGGCTTCCACTGGTTCAGGCGTGGTGAGGTCTACCCCAGCTTTGTTGAGGGCCTCAAGCGGGTAACGCGAACCACCCGCTTTGAGAAAATTCAGGTATTTCCGCGCCGCCCCTTTTTTCCCGGACAGCACGCCATCCGACAAGGCTTGCGCGCCGGAGATGCCAGTGGCATATTGGAACACATAAAAATTGGCGTACATGTGCCCAAACTGCGCCCAGGTAATCCCGGTGCGTTCGTAATCTTCTTCTACTTCATCCCCATACCCTTCCGCGAAGAGGTCGGCACAGAGTTTGATCAGGGAATCGGCGCTGATGGGTTTGCCTTGTTCCGCGCGTTCGTGAATTTCCAATTCAAACCGCGCCAGGGTGGGCATGATGAAGAAATAACGGTGGTAATTGGACATGGCCTCTTCGATCAGGGTGATTTGGAAGTCCGGGTCTGGGTGGGTTTTGAACAGGTGGGCGCGGGTCATCGCCTGGTTAAAGTTAGAGGCGACTTCCGCGACGAAGAGAGAGTACCCCGCGTAAACGGGTGGTTGGGTTTGGCGGGCGTAGTAGGAATGGAGCGAGTGACCGAGTTCGTGGGCGAGGGTGCTGAGGCTATACAAATCATCGTTGTAACTCATCATAATGTACGGGTGTGTATCGTACACACCGCTGGAGAAGGCCCCAGCCCGTTTGCCTTGATTGAGTGCCCAGTCCACCCACCGCTCTTCCAAACAGCCTTTCCGCAAAACTTCGACATATTCCTCGCCGAGCGGGGCCATGCCTTCGGCAATCCATTCGACCGCCTGCGCGTAGGGCACGACCGGGGGATTTTGGGCAAGGGGTGCTTTGATGTCGTACACGTGGAGTTTTTTGACACCCAACGCCTTTTTGCGAATTTGCCAGTAACGATGCCAGGTGGGCAGATTCTTTTTAAACACTTCGATCAGATTATGGAATACCTCGACCGGGATGTGATTGGGGGCCAGAGACGCTTCCAACGAGGAGCCGTACCCTCGACTGCGGGCGTAAAACACATCGCGTTTGACGGCAGTCGTAAGAGTAGAGGTGAGCGTATTTTTATAGGCGAGGTAGCCATCCGCGTAACTGCGCCAGGCGGTTTTCCGCACCTTACGGTTTTCGTCACTGATCAACGCCCCAATGGTGCTGTGCGTGACCGGGAGGGAGACTTTCTTTTTCTTGACGGCATCCGCAAATTTCATGTCGGCATTCGTCAAAACGCTATACGTGCCCATCGCGGTACCGAGCGGATCAGAAACCGTTGCCAAAACTTCCTCGACTTCGGCAGAGCGCACGTGCGGCTGGCGTTTTTCCAATTGGTCAAAATAGTGGGCGTAAATTTTTAGGCGGGGTTCTGCTTTGCCCCATTTTCGAAGCGTCTTAAACCCAATGGCCATAATTTCGGGATCATCAAAGGCGGTGGCCGCGCGCAAACGCGACATCAGGCTTCGCGCCTGCCCAGCCTGGGCGTTGGCGGCCTGATCGGTAGAGTCTGCGGCGGATTTTAGACTGGCATAGACCATCACTTTCATCGCCAGCCGCACGATTTTTTCTGAGGTTTCAAAGTAGTCGGCCAAGGTTTGCGGGCTTTCGCCGAGGCGGCCCTTAAAAACGCTCAACTGGGGAAGTTGTGCGCCCACTGCCTCAAGCGCGGCTTCCCATTCTTCTAGCGTCGGAAAAATACTTTCCAGGTCCCACGTTTGTTCTACGGGGACTTCGCTCCGCAACGGGAGGGAATTCGAGTGTGTCATGGAGGTCTCCTTTATCTGGGTTCTGGGACGCTTCAAGAAATCGTTATAGAAAGTTGAAAACGCCCAAAATCGGTTTAAACAACAAGATTCAACTGCATTTCCATTTCTCCGTCGTGTTCTACGCCCGTATCCACAAAACCAAGTTTGGCATAAAAAGGTTGGGGACTCCCGGGGCTGGGCACATAACTGAGTTTCATCGTTTTTGCCTGCGGGTATTGGGTTTTAACCATCTCAATGACCAATTCCAAAGCCTGACGACCAAACCCTTTTCCTTGATAGCGCGCGTCCATCATATAACGCCACAAATAATACTCACCCTCGTCTTTTTCCGGGTCAATGAACATCATCACGAACCCGACCGGGGTTTCATCGGCAAAAATCGCCCGGAACCAGGCTTTGGGTTCAAAATGGGCCTGGGCAATCGATACCGGATTGGGGGCAACAAAACGGTTTTGATATTCGGTCACTTTAAGTTTCAGGATCGCACGTAAATTTTCTTTTGTAACCTCGCGCAAAGTGACTTTGGCATCCTTTCCCATAGTGGTATCCGGTTCCAACGCATCCACCAATACCCAATTATGCCCCTCCCCGCGCCGCTGATAAATTTGTGGCTCGCCCAGATAAACATCTTTCCATCTCAAAAAATGTTGGGTTTGCAGATGAGCTTCGCGCGCGGCGGCATCCGCATACATTTCAAACAAACTGAAGTGTGTGGGATCATCCTGATCCTGGTAGAGTTCAAAGCGAACAATGCCCGCCTCTTTCACGGTCTCGCGGACATTTGCCAGCGTCTCTTCTTTATATTTTTCAACAAATTCGGGTTTGATATAGTGGTGGACTTGAAAAGTGATCATGGTATGCTCCTGAAAATGACCCAAATTTCCTCATGATGAGAAACTACACACGCAGAAAGTTTGAGAATCCTCAACCTTCTCCGTTGGCACGGGGTTCAATAGATACCCCTGTATTATAATTCACGCATGACCGAAACCCCGCCCCTCCCCAAAATTCAACGAAAGTCCCTTACCCCCCTCATTTATCTTGCCGCAGGGCTTGTCCTTTTCGGGTGGTTATGGAACACCCCCGAAGGCTTACTCGGCAAAGCAGATGCAGTTGGATACGCCGTTTGCCACCGGATCGATCTCCGCTCCTTTCATATCGGGGATCGCCCGATCTCCCTCTGTGCGCGGTGTACGGGGATGTACCTGGGCGCGTTACTCGGCCTGGCTTTTCAATGGCTCACCGTCCCCCGCGGGGGAGGTTTCCCACCCCGGCGCGTGATCGTCGCCCTCGCGGGGGTGGTTTTCCTCTTCGGCGTGGATGGCGTCAACTCCTTCGGCCACCTGCTCCCCAATTTTCCCAGTCTATACGAACCCAACAACACCTTCCGCATCCTGACCGGAACAGCTTTTGGCATCGTCATGTCGGCGGCGGTTTTTCCCGCCTTCAACCAAACGATGTGGACCGATTGGGTAGAGCGCCCCACCCTGCCCGGCCTGCGCCAATTCTTCATCCTCCTCGCCCTGGGCATTGGCGCCGCCCTGATCGTAACCACGGAAAACCCGTTCATCCTCTACCCGCTGACGCTGATCAGTTCGGCGGGTGTGCTCATCCTCCTCAGTATGATTTATGCCATGCTCTGGCTCATTGTTCTCAAAGCAGAAAACCAATATACCCACGCCTGGCAATTAATCACCCCCCTTACGGGCGGGTTTGCAATGGGTCTGCTCCAAATCGCCTTACTCGACCTGGGGCGTTTTCTTCTGACCGGAACCTGGGAGGGGTTTCACGTGTTTTTAGGATAGGAAACAGCCCCATATGTTGAGACTGTCCCCGGCTATTTCCGTAAAGAAAATAACGTCGTTCGCCCTTTCCTTCCCTGGAGCTTTTTATGAACCTCTTTACCAGTATTTTTTCTGCCTTTGGCTTGTCCGCCAGTGCGGGGTTAAACGCTTACATCCCGCTTCTGACGGTTGCCCTTCTCGCCCGTTTTACCGACCTGATCGAACTTTCCAGCCCGTGGGACACCCTGGAAGACTGGTGGGTTATTGGCACGTTGAGCGTTTTATTGCTCATTGAATTTTTCGCCGATAAAATTCCCGCCGTCAATCACATCAACGACATCATCCAAACCTTTGTGCGCCCCACCGCGGGGGCCATTGCCTTTGCCGCGAGTGCGGGCGTCATCGCCGATTCACAACCCGCGTTTTCCCTCATCTTGGGTCTTCTGGTTGCGGGTGGGGTTCACGCCGCCAAATCGCTCGCCATTCGCCCAGCGGTAACAGCGACCACCGGCGGGGTGGGAAATGTTCCCATCAGCATTCTCGAAGATATTATTTCAACTGTTTTATCCATTTTGGCGATTGTGATCCCGATTTTATTTGCCGCGATTGCCATCGTCATCACAGCCTGGTTTGTTTGGTGGTTGTGGCGACGTGCCAGTCGTACAGAGGCCCGACAAAGGATGTAAAGACCTCCTGCAAATTAACCTTGCCGATAAATATTTCGTGGTATTATCTTCGTGAAATTTTGAACTGGAGGATGTTCCCATGTCGAATTACCCTGGTTATGAACAACCACCCCCTACTTACTACGTCCCCCCCAATAGCACATTGGCCGTGGTGAGTTTAATCTCAGGCGTTTTAGGATGGCTCGTTTTGCCCTTAATCGCTTCGCTCGTCGCAGTGGTCACCGGGCATATGGCAAAAAACGAGATTCGCGATAGCGGCGGAAAAGTCGGCGGCGATGGCCTGGCTACGGCAGGTTTAATTTTGGGCTATAGCTCGCTCGTAATTTGGGGGGTTGGGGTCTGCTGTTTAATTGTATTGTTTGTGTTTCCATTATTTGGGTTAATGCTCGTTGATCCCAACTCTTTTTAATCCACCCCACAGAAACCCCTCAGGCTTTTCCTGAGAATTTTTATTTTACTTATTTCGAGGAGAAAACAATGAACGATCAATTTGGCACCCCTGAACAGCCGAAAAACAACAACCGGACCATGATCATTATCGGCGTCGTTGTTGCTGTTTTACTTTGTTGTTGTTGCGTTGTAGCGGTCGGCGCGTATGCCTGTGGCGATATGCTCATGGGTGTATCCAACACGTGCGGCTTCTAATTCATCTTTATTTCCCAATTTATTTGCCAACAAAAACAGGAACTGCTCAGGCTTAGAGAGGAAACTCCCCTCAGTAGTTACCAAACATCAAAAGCCGGTTTGCACCTTTGCAAACCGGCTTTTGATTACGGCCTCACCCAAAACGCGCCCGTCCCAAACACCCCCTCCCCCACCAACTCCGGCACAAAATCCGGGGCGTGAGCGACAAACAGCCCCTCCTCTGCAACAAAAAACAAATATTGCCCATCGGGACTCCACACCGGCAGAGATGCCGGGCGCGAAAAAATCTGCCTCGGCTCCTTGTCCGCCGCGCCCACCCACACACCCGACGGGAGCGCCCACACAAACTTGCCATCCACTGAGGCTGAGGGCAGGGACATGCCCGGCGCAGGCACCACGTTGGCAAACCCATTCGGCCAGGCCGCAAACACCTGATCGGACGTGCGGAAGAAAAACACCTGCCCGGTCGCATCCCACACCGGAATAAACGCATCCTGATCGGTCAGCATTAACGAGGCTGGTCCGCCCGCGGGCAGATACACCGCGCCCGCCTGCCCGCCCGGCATACAATCTGCGAGAAACTGCTCGCTCGTGATCAGCACCCCGCTCGAACCCGGATCAAACGCCACCCCGTTAAACGCCCCTTCCCACAAAACCCGCACCTCACCCGTTTCAATGTCGAACGCCCGTAAATTCTCATTCCCGCACACCGGCGACCACGAATGGACCAGAAAGGTCTGGGCATCCAGCCACCCAACGAAAATCTCCGCGCCATCGTTGGGGGCATACAAATCTAGCACTTCGCCCGTTTGCGTGTCTGCGGCCCACACCCCGGCCATGTCATACCCTGCGCCCGTCCCCAGCGTATTCACCCCCGCGTGCAGGATGTAACGGCCATCGGGTGACCAACTCGGCAAAATGCCCTGGCTGGGGCCATCGGTCCAACGCGTGAAGCCTTCTTCGCCGTCTTCCGGGGTAACAGCCCAAAATTCATCCATTGCAAAGGTGTATAAATCTGAGGTGGGGCCTTCGCGCATCCCCATAAAGGCCAGGAGATTTCCATCGGGCGACCACGCGAGGCTGGTTAACTCGACCAGGGCACGGGCCGCTTCCAATTCCGGGTCGCCGGGGAGGGTGTCTGTTTGCACGGCGTAATCCGGCGCGACGAGGGGAATCGTGCGGGTCAGGTTGCGTGGGAGGGTGAGAATGTGTAAAGTCAGATCGCGCAGGCGAGAATCCCCCGTGATGAAGGCGGCAAAACCCCCGCGCGGGGCGGGCATCGCGAACGTGTTTTGCGGGGCCAAAATGGGGGCGCTAACCACGCGCGCGATCCCAGTCCCATCCGCGTTAAGCACCCACGCGCCATCCGGGGTGATGATCACAAGCCAGGGGCCAAGCACAGACGAGGTGGTCGGGAGGGGCGTTGAGGCAGGGGCGGCGGTTTCGGTGAGGGAGGCCGCGGGAGGGGTGCCGAGTGGGGGAGTCGCCGGGGCGGGTTCGGTGGAAGTGGGGGGGAGGGTTTCTTCCGAGGGGTCTACCACTGGCAGGGGAGAGGTGGCATCGGAGGGCGTGGGGGAGGTGTTTGGGGTGAAGGTGGTACACGCAAGGGCAAGGAAGAGCGGGAGGAGGAAGGTTATTCGTTTCATAGAAGCATTTGTATCAGGCGCATCGCAGAAACACCCGGAACGGAAACAATCCAGCGATTGACCTTTTTGAGTCCAGTGTCGTCAAAGGTACGGGCTAAAGTTTGTTTTGGGGTAGCACAACAAAATCCGGCATTTTCAGATTTTGCCAGATTTTAAAAGCGTCTCCGCCGGAGAGGTGAGCCAGGTAGAGGGACATCACTGTGCCGTGCGTGACTACGATGGTCGTTTGGGCAGGGTGAAGGGCTAAAACGTGTTGAAGGGCACGCGCGAAACGGGCATGGGCCTGCACGGCGGTCTCTGCGCCGAAAACGAGTTCGTCAGGGTGTTGAAAAAAGGAGGTGATGGCCGCGTGGAATGCGTCCGGGGAGACAAAGGGGAGGTGCGGACGTTCGTGTTCGTGGAGGCCGTCCGCCGTGGCCCAGGGAAGGTGAAGGGCCTCCGCAAGGCACGCGGCGGTTTCTTGGGCTTTGGGTTCAGTGCTGGAGAGGATGTGATCCGGCTGGGATTGGCGCAAAGCGGCGGCCAGGGGCACACACCGGGCGCGCCCTTCTGCTGATAGCCCCCACAAACGGGCTGGGCGCGCGGGGTCTATCTCCGGCGCAGAATGCCGAACCAAAATCAGGTTTCCCACAGCGCACGACCCAGCGAAGGCACGGTACGGAAGGCGGAAAAGCTACCCCGAAATTCCCGGCTTGTAGGTATGTGCCCAACCTGCGCCATCGCAAATTTTACAGCGATCTTGCGTTTTTTCGTCAAAGCCCAGGCCCTTGCACCAGGGACATTTGCGGGCGGGTTGGGCAACCAAAACACTGCCATTCCCGCGGCAAACGTGGCATTGTTGATTGATGTACTTGCCTGTGCCTTCACACCAGGCACAGTCTTCGGGGGCAAATTGAATAAAAGGAGTAACCATGAGATTCCTTGAGAGATTAAAGTTTTCATTAATCATAGCACACTTCCCCCGTAGTTACTCACACTTGACAGGGGTAGTCTCAAAAAAAAGGATGGGTAGGGGGATGTCCCTCCCCCCATCCATCCTTTTTTTCAGAATCTTCTACTCCGGTGAGTAATTACCTTTCCCAAAACCCTCTGTATTTCTTCCGCCTTTATCCCCGTCACGCGTGCCTACCAAAAAACCGCTACTTTTGCCCCATTATTTCCGCGTGAACTTCCACTCGTTCCAAATACGACCGCCACAACACATCATCTTGAATCCGGTTGGCAACTTTTTGCAAAAGCAGGCGTGCGGCGGTCAGGACTTGCTCGGCGCGCAGGTCTTGGGCGGCAGAGAACACCTGGTAACAACGCCAATAGACCTCAAACGGATGTTTGGTGCCAAATAGCTGATGGTTGTCTGCGCGTTGCGGGTTTGCCAGGACAGGGTCCAGCAGTTGGATAACCGGGGCAATTTTTTCGAGGGCGAGCGGTAATTGCTTTTGCGCCAGGTAAAGGCAAGCCTCCGCGGCGAAGGTTTCCATTAAGGCGTTGTGGGCCTTAAGCTCGCTAAAAATGCGCGCCGCATGGTGATAGGCTTCGGAGGCCAGGGAAACCCGTTCGCGGTGGGCTTGCGCTTGCCCAACGACGAGCCACGCACTGCCCTCCGTGGGGGGATCGCGCCATTTCTGTACGTGCGCGAGCGTGGCTTCGGCGAATTGCAAGGCTGTGCCCGGTTGGTTTTCGCGCAGGGCCAGATGACTGCGATTGAGGTAAATATGCCCAATGCCGCGCGAATCATTAATTTCCTGATAAATCCGAAAGGCGCGGTCATAATATTCGTGGGCGGCGTCATATTGCCCGAGGTTCATCGCAATTTGACCGAGGTGGTTTTGGGCGTGTCCCTGCCCGTGCCGGTCGCCCGTTTCGAGGGCCAGGGAAAAGACCCGCTGAAAGGTCTCGATTGCGAGGGGAAAATCGCCCCGATTGGCGGCAAACCCACCCAGGTTCGCAAGGGTATTCCCCTCGCCCTGCCGGTCGCCGGCTTTTTGATAGACTTCGATGGCCTGCTGGTAAAACCCAACAGCCTGCTCAAAGCGTTCACTTGTGTGCGCCAAAGTGCCCAAATTGTTCAAACATGCGGCTTCCCCGCGCATGTCGCGAGTTTCAGCTTCGCGGCAATAGGCAAGGGCACGTTTGTATTGCGCCTCGGCGGCGTCAAACGCTTGCAAAAACCACAGCACCACTCCCAAATTCCGCCAGATTTCCGCGACGAGTTTTTGATCGGTAAAGCCTTTCGCCTGGGTCAATTTTTGGGCTTGTTCCAGGCGGGTTTTCGATTCGTCGTACCGGCCTTGGAGCCACAGAGCATGGCCGATCCGCACATGGGCAGAGGCCTCCTGGTTCGGATAACGGTTTGCGCTGAGCAGAATACAACGCTCTGCCGCTTTGATCGTTGCCGGGTAATCGTTGATCGCGCGATAGTAAAACGCGTAGCGGAGCGCGGCTTCGGCTTGTGAGAAGGGGTCCCGTAATTTTTTCGCCAGGGCTTGCAGTGTGTCACAGGCGATTTTTTGCAGTTCGCGTTTGCCCTCCAGATCATAGACTTTTTCCATCGCCTGCCAGATTCGAAATTGCCCCGCCACATCTGGGAGGGGCGTCAGTGCCAGTGCGCGCTGGTAGTGGTTCAGGGCCAGGGCGTTTTGATAGGTATAGGCCGCGGCATCGCCTGCCTGAACAAAATAAGGCAAGGCCAGATGCGGCAGGTTCGCCTGCTCGTAGTGGTAGGCAATCTCCCCGGCTTGAACGGTGATGCCCGCTGTTTGCAAATGTTCCAGACTCTGAGCGGCAAGGGTGTGTAGTTCCTGCCGCCGAGAAAGGAGTTGCATGTTGTAGGCGGTGTCCCGAAGGAGGGCATGTTTAAACAGGTAATGCAACTGATTGAGCGCGGACCAAATGGACGCTTTGGACGCTTCTTCTACCTTTTCAAGGAGGTTCGAATCCTCCCGCATCATCTGCGCCAGGACGAGAATTTCAAATTCCCGGCCCAAAATGGACGCCGTTTGCACGACCGTTTTCACTTCCCCGGTCAGGCTGTCGAGGCGGGCGGTCAGGATAGCGCGCACATCCACGGGCAGGATTTCGGGATCGATCTCGTCTGAGGGGGCCAGGCCATCTTCGGTGGGGATCAGGAGATCGTTTTCTTCGAGATAGAGGAGGATTTGCTCGGCAAAGAAGGGGTTGCCTTCGGCGCGAGTGAAGAGGAAGGCGATCAGTTCGGGCGTGGCGGGCTGGCGGAGGGTTTCTTTGGCCAGTTGGCGGAGGCCGGGCAGGGTCAGCGGGGCGAGGGAAATTCGACGGGTGGGGAGGATGTTGAGGGGGTTTTCCCCTGTGCGGGTCGTGATCACCAGGCCGAGAGGGAAGGTTTCCACATTCCGGGTCAGATAATCGAAAAATTTACGGCTGTCCTCATCCAGCCATTGGGCATCTTCCACCACAATGACGAGGGGTTGGCGCAGGCTTTCCGTTTTGAGCAAGGCTTTGAGGCCCAAAAGGGTGTTTTGGAACCGTCCGGGCGGATCAAGTTGTTCGTAGTGCGACCCCGGCCAGTGCAACCCCACCAGCGCGCCGAGGCAGGAATACGTCAGGCTGAGGTCACTTTGCAGGGGCAAGTTGCCTGTGCCGATCAGGGCGCGGAGATGCGCCATAAAGCGGGTCTCGTTCGTGGGCGAATCGGCGATGAATTGAAAATATTTTCGTAAAAACGTGCGAATCGGGGCCAGGGGTTGAGATTGGGCTTGCTCGCACGGAAAAATCAAAAAGCGGGCTTCTTCGAGGCGGTGTTGGGCGGTGTAGACCAGGCGGGTTTTGCCCAACCCGGCCTCGCCCTCGATGAGTGTGACCCCGGCAAACCGTCGTTCAAAAATGGGCTGGAGACTGGCCACCAACTGCCCCAACTCTAACTCACGCCCGATCAACTCGCCTCCGTAAAAAATTTGGCTGGGCGCATGACGGCGGCTGAGGCGAAACACGGGCAATTCGTCTTCAAAGCCCTTAAATTGCAAATGGCCCACCCACTCTAGCTCAAACGGGGGCCGTGCCCGCGCCACCTGCTCTTCCACCCAAATCTGATCCCAGGGGGCGGCTTCCATACAACGCGAGGCCAGGTTGACCCCCCGCCCATAACAGGCATAATTCGTTTGCAAGGCCGCGCCCACAAACCCCGCGTACATAAACTGGTAGGTGATCCCCCCGCGGATTGCAAACGACAGACCCTGTTGCAAGGCCAGCGCAAACTGCAACGCCCGTTCCACGTCATTTTCATACGTGGTGGGGGTGCCCCAATACAATAACAAATGACAACCCTTATCGCCAAACAGCACGCCGTTCAAATAGCCGCCATACTGCGCTTGCAACGCAAACACCGTGCGGATCACCTCATCTATCCGACCGGGCAAATTGGGTTCCGGGACATTGACCATCAACGAAACCACCTGCCGAAACTCCCCCCGCACCGTCTGATGGCGGATCGCCGACGGGATAAATCGGTTGACCAGCGCGGGATCAACTGCGTCGGCCTCCCCCTCTTCAGAGGCGAGGCCAGAAGTTGGGGGGATAGCCGCCTGCCCTCCCCGTGTGGGTCGGGACGGAAACTTCAGCGCGCGGATGCGGAAAAAGCTCGGCGACCCTATCGTTTCAATCGTGACAGTGGCCCGTAAAATTTGCAACACCTGCATGGAAATAATGATCTCGCTGGGCCGCGCCATATTTTCGGCCACCGTACTCTCTTCAATGGCTGATCCCCGAAAATAATACGCCGCCACGCGTTCGTACCCATCCCCCGGCTCCGGCTCCACAATGGCCCAGTCCACCTCGCCAAACGCCACCCCCATCTTGATCTCAAAGCGAAACGTGCCAAACGGCGTCTCTTGAAGGGGGTTTGCCAACAAATGCCTGCGAATACCCGACGCCGCATTTACCGCATTTTGGCACGCCTGAAAATGCTCCCCCGGAAACAACGCATAAAACGCATCCCCTGCAAACCCGCTAATAAACCCGCCAAACGTATAAATCTGCTCAATTAACGGGTCAAAAACCGCCTGCACCGTATTCGCCAGGGTTTCGGCCCCCACCGCCCCCTCCTGCAACAGCGTCTCTGTCAGCGCTGTAAACCCGGAAATATCCACGAACAAACTCGCCGCGGAAAACTGCCCGGAAAACTGGCGGTTTGCCAGATGATTCAGAATAAAGCGCGGAACGAGAATCTGTGACCAGTGATTTTGCATACTTCACTTAGTATATCGAATTTTGAACCATCGGGGACGGGTATCACTCAATCGAAATGGAAATAAACGGGTTTGGTAATTTCAAATAAAGGCTTGCACGGCCTCCGGCGGAACCGCAAGCCGCACCGGCGCGCCCTCTTCCGGTAGCGGTACCTGCCCCGCAAAATCGAACCGAAGCAACACCTCATTCACCCTCACCCCCAACCGTTGCACACTCCCCCGAAACGACACCTCCTGCACGATCCCCGCAACCTGAAAAGCCTCCCCTGCCTCCGCCAACCGCACCCCATCCGGGCGGAGCAACACCATCACTGCCCCCTCTCTGTGTGCGGAAAGGGAACCAGCCGGTGCGCTAAACTCCCCCACCGCTGTTGAAAGCATCCACCCCGCCCCCACGCGATGCACCTCGCCCACCAACAGATTCCCAAACCCCAAAAACTGCGCCACGAACGGGCTGGCCGGATGCCGGTAAAGCGCCTGCGGCGACCCGATCTGCTCCACCTGCCCCGCGTTCATAATCACAACCCGATCTGCAAGCGCAAACGCCTCTTCCTGATCGTGCGTGACATAAATCGCCGTCTGTCCCACCCGGCGCAAAATCTCGCGCAGTTCCACCAACAACCGTTCCCGTAACGTCCGGTCCAGGGCGCCGAGCGGCTCGTCCAGCATCAACAAACGTGGGTTCGGCGCCAGCGACCGGGCCAGGGCCACGCGTTGTTGCTCCCCCCCAGAAAGGGTGGAGACATCACGGCGTTCGTAGCCTTTCATTCCGACGAGTTCCAGGAGTTCCCCAACCCGTTGCATCTCATGGGAATTTTGGGGAATAAATTTCAACCCAAACGCCACATTTTGCCCCACATTCATATGCGGGAAAAGCATGTAATCCTGAAACATCAACCCAAACCCACGTTGATGCGGGGGCGTGCCCGCGAGCGCTTGCCCCTCCCAAAGAATCTCCCCCGCGTCCGGCGCGTCCAACCCGGCGATCAGCGTCAACAACGTAGATTTACCGCACCCGCTCGGCCCCAACAGCGCGACAATTTCCCCTCGCGCGACCTCAAACGAGACACCGGCGAGGGCATGGGTGGAACCAAAAGATTTGTGGAGATTAATTAAAGATAGCACAGACATCGGCGGACATGCCCAATAGGGAGGAGACGGGGGAAACTGTTTTTGCAAAAGAAGCAAGTTTCCTACCCGTCTCGCCCCAACAAAGATGGTAGGAAACTGCGGAGGCTGAGAGAGGAAACTCAAGCTCTGGTTGGATAATAACGATGGTGAAAGTATAACGTGTCCGTGATAAAATCAAAGGGTATGAACTTCGAGATCATCGGTCCCATTACTGACATTGAATCTGTGGCAATGGGCAACACCGATGAAGCCAAACGTGTAAGAAAAAAGTATGGGGAACGCGATTGGAATAAATTCACAGGAAATGCGATGATCCGGCTTCAAAACGGGCGCATACGCAAAGCTGAAATTCACTGGTACGAAAGCGACGGTGCTGGACCCAAAGAATTTAAGCGCAAAAGGTACCTGGACTAGATATGGCAACAAAAAACAAATTCCCCAAATTCGCAATCTGTATCCATAACAAAGCCTATCCCGTCTCGCTGGAATTACACAAAATCTACCGCATCATTCCCGATGAGGATGCAGAGGCCGAGGGAGATTTGCGCGTGGTGGATGAAAGCGGAGACGATTATCTTTTCCCGGCGGAATATTTTCTCCTGCTCGCCTTGCCCGCCACCCTGACCCAAAAACTCAACACCTCCTTCGCCAACCTGGCCCAACAAGCGGCCTAAAACGCCTCCCCCTCCCTCACGCGCAACCGCTCAATCGCCAACATCCCCCCCGCCGTTACCAACATCAAAATCGTACTGAGGGCCAACCCCTGCCCGTAGTTCAACGCGCCCGGACGCCCCAACAACCGGTAAATCGCCACGGGAAGGGTCGGGTATTCCGGGCGGGCGATCAGTGCGGTCGCCCCAAACTCTCCCAACGAAATCGTAAAGGCAAACGTCGCCGCGACGAGCAGGGCGCGCCCCACGAGCGGCAAATCCACGAACCGGATCACCTGCCCCGGCGCGGCCCCCAGCACAGACGCCGCCTGCCGCAATCGGGGTTGAATGCTCTGCAACGCGGGTGTGAGGCTCCGCACCACGAACGGAAACGCGACCAGCGTATGAGCGAGGGGGATTAACAGGGGCGAAGTTCGCAAATCGAGCGGGGGACGGTTTAGCGCGACGATGAATCCCAGCCCCAACGTGACCGCGGACGTGCCGAGGGGGAGCATGAGCAGGGGGTCAAGCAAACGATTGAGGCGGGAGTCCCGGTCGCGGGCAAGCGCCCACGCGGCAGGCAGGCCCAACGCGAGGGACAAGATCACCGTCGCGGTCGCATAGCCGAGGGAGATCGTGAGCGCAGTACCGGGCGGGGCGGAGAAGGAAGTCTGGGAATCGTTCTCCGCCAGGGTTTGGTAAAAGATCAGGGTGGGACCGCGTTCCAGTTCCCCGGTGCGGGTGCGGGTGGGGGAGAGGTTGACGAAGGAGCGTGCGGCAAGGGCGAGGAGGGGGGCGGTGGTGAGGAGGAGGATGAAGGCGAGGGTGAGGCGGATGACGAGGGCGGGGAGGAAGAGGGGGGCGGTTTGTGGGTTTGTGGGTTGGTTGGTTAGTTGGTTAGTTGGTTGGTTCGTAGTGGCGACTTCAGTCGCTCTGGCGCGGGTACGACTGAAGTTGTTACTACGAAATAAGCCGGGGATTTTTTTCATCTTTACCTCGGTTGAGCGTTGTTTGAGGGGGCGGGAGACTTGGGCGGAGAGGCGGGTGTAGAGGATGGTCAGGGCGAGGGTGCAGAGGAGTTGGATCAGGGAAAGGACGGCGGCGAGGGGGAGGTTGAAGAGGGCGGTGGTCTGGTAGTAGATTTCGGTTTCGAGGGTGGCGAATTGCGGGCCGCCGAGGACGAGGATGACGGCGAAAGAGCTAAAGTCGAAGATGAAAACGAGCAAGGCCGCGGCGGCAATGGCGGGGAGGAGCAGGGGCAGGCTCACGCGGCGAAACGTTTCCCAGGGAGACGCGCCAAGCACGCGGGCCGCGCTCCCCAACCGGGGGTCGAGCCGCGCCCAAAAATCCCCGACGACGCGGAGGACGATGGTGGTGTTGTAAAACACGTGGGCGGTGAGAATCGCGCCCAGGGTGTTGAGAAATTGGATCGGGGGGGCGGAGAGGTGAAAGGTCTCGATCAGGAGCGTGTTCACCCAGCCGGTGGGGCCGAGGAGGGCGTTGAACCCCGCGGCGACGACGAGGGTGGGCATCACGAACGGGACGCCAGTCAGCGCGCGGAAGAGGGACTTGCCCCAAAAATCGTACCGGGCAAGGATATACGCGCCCGGCAGACCAACGAGGAGGGTCAGGAGGGTGGACGCGGTGGCCTGCGCGAAGGTGAAGGCGATCACACTCCGGGTAGTGGGGGAGGTGAGGGCGGATGCGAGGGCTGAGATTCCGTCCGGGGTCTGTGCCCCCGCGCGGGTCAGGCTGAGGGTGGTGATCCGCGCGAGGGGGTAGAAGTAGAAGAGGGCGAGGAAGGTGAGGGGGATCAGCCAG
>JABWBV010000291.1 GCA_013359445.1 Anaerolineales bacterium
GGCGAGCTTATCCCCTTCATTCAACAGAAGCGGTTCCCAGCCGAGCGGAAAGGCGCATTCGGATGTAGCGATGGGGGTCGCGGGGGTTTGAGGGATAGGGGAGGGGGTGAAGGTCGGGTCGCCAGGTTGGACCGGGGGCAGGGTGGCCGTGTGGGTGGGGGGCGGCGCGGGGACGGTGGTCGTCCCTTCGGCAATGGCAAGCGTGAGGCCCCCTAAGAGAATGATCAGGGAGATCAGGCCCACCGCGATCCCGGCCAGGATCTGGCGCATCGCGGACATGGGCTAACTCCTCCAGTTCGCCAGCACCGTGGCAGGGATTTCGTTGGAGAGGGGGAGCAAAATGCTAAAAGTGGAGCCTTTTTCGACTTCCGCTTCGACCCAAATCCGCCCCCCGTGGGCTTCGACCAGGCTTTTCGTAAACGCCAAACTGAGGGGAGACCCGCCCAGGCCGCGGATAGCCCCGGGCTTTCCGGCACGCTCGGACATTTCGCCAAACACACGTTGCAGATCATCCGCCGGGATGCCCCCCCCCGAGTCGGTGACCTGTACCAGCACATAATCCTGGCTATCGCCATAACTTTCGTACCCAACATGGATGCGGATTTCACCTTCCACAGGGGAAATCGTGCCCGCGTTTTGCAGGAGATTGGTCAGGATCAGTTTGACCGCTTCATAATCCCCCTGAATTTTTGGCAGGTGATCGGGAATATTCATCCGCAAGGAAATATTTTTCTCCCGTAGCGAGGAACTGGTGTCCGAGATCGCCGTATCGATGGCGCGCATCAGGTCAAAACTACCCACCATGAGTTTGGTATGTCCGGATTCGACCGAGGCAATTTGCACCAATTCTTCGATCATCGAAATCATCCGTTCCGTCGAGGTTTTGACCCGCTCTAAAAATTTGCGCTGTAACGCGCCCAAAATCCCTACGGATTCACTCAAAAGAAAATCGGAGTACCCAACCACCGACGACATGGGCTGGCGCATCTCCTGTGCAATGGTGACAATCGTTTCCCATTGATCGCTGGCCTTCGCCGCTTGAATCTGCCGCTCCATCTGGAAAATTTTCACTTCATATTCTCCCTGCATCTTCTGCAACCGGGCATTTTCTTTGAGCGACCCCAACAATTCGGCTTCCAAATGGCTCGCCGGAGCTGCCGGGTTAACGCTGGCCGCGTGCAATTGAGTCTCCAACGTTTTCAGGTCCTGGCGAAGATTTTCGTTTTCTTGCTCCAGCTGACGGATCACTTCCTGCCCGTTCGGGCCAGGGACAATCTTAACTAACCGCAGGTCGTCCAACTCTGTTTTCAGTTGCCCATTGAGGAGGTGGAGTTGCGCCCGTTCCTGGGTACCCGCCGCGTGTTCGGATGAAAGTTCGGCCAGATTTTGGGCCAGGTGGCTTTTTTCGGCTTCCAGTGTGGCAATTCGGGTCGCGGCTTCGGCCTGGGCTTTTTGCAACTCCGCCAGTTTTTCTGGCGAAGTCGTCTTTTGCGCGGCTCGCAAGGTGGCAATTTCCTTCGCCAGGGCATCTTTTTCGCGCATAATCTGTTCCCGCTCGGCCAGGGTCATGCTCAATTCCACCCGCAATTGCTCGGCCAGTTCGTTGGTCGCATCATGCTGGTGCCTGCCTTGAATCAGGTTGGTTAAAGAAATAGCCGCCTGCACCAACGCTTTTTCATCGGCTTCTTTCCAGGTATATTCGCTATAAGGCGTGTACAGGACCAGGCCCGCTTGCGTATCGGGAAAGTTAAGCGTCGCCGCCACCAAACTCCCCGCGCGCGAGGTATTGAGCGTATTCCCCAGATTCAATAAATCGACAGTGGTATTTTGAAAAAGCAACCGAATGGACTGCCCCTGCCGGATCGCCGAGGCCAGACGAGGCACGTCATTGGCCTTTAAACTGGTTTGCGCGAGGGCCTCTTTGCGAACGTGGTTGTACCCCGCGCGAATGACCATGTCCCCTGTGGGCGTCGGCGGCAGGACCAAAAAACAAATATCCGCCTGAAACGCGCGCGCCACGGCCCGCACCATGGCTGGGTACAAGGCCTCCCCATGTTCAGTGGCAACGGTAAACAAATCGGCAAACAAGGCGGGGTCAGCCGGAACGCGTTCTGGCACAGGCGCTACTGCGGGGACAGGGAGTGGGTCGGGCATGGCAACGGCTTCCTCTCCGGGCGTTTCTTTGACCGGAAACATCCGTTGCGTAAGCAGAAACAACACGGGATAGGCCACCAGTTGGGCCAGGCGAACGATTGAAGGATAGGCGGCCTCCGGGTTGGAGAAAATAAGCTCACCCCCATGCCCTATCAACAAAATCAACAACATGCCAAACCCCATCCCCCACGCGGGCGGACGGCGAAAGAGCAAAATCAGCACCCCCAACCCCAACAGAGTCACGGAAAAAATTTCCCAGCCCCAACTTAACCAATGGGTGTTGAATGGGGTCCCGGTCGTCTGCGCCCAAATGATCAGGCTCAACGCACCGAAAGTGACCGTGAGCATCATGATCAAAATCGTGGCAATGTCCCCCGTGCGGGTAAAATCAGGAAAACTCCACAGCCAAATAATCAAGATCACCCCCAACGCTGTCATGGCCCGATCCGTGGGGGGCAGAATCAAGTCCACGGAAAACAACCCCGTCAGGGCCGCGCCCGCCAACACGGTCAGGAACAAGCGGGTTGCCAACAGCAATAACAACCCGACCATGGCCCGCCCGGCCACCGGTTCGTGAAGCGTGCGCCAGTGCCCAAACGCCGACATCAAGGCGGCCAAGATCGAAAAAATCAAGACCAGGTGGTAAAACAGGATGCCTGCTTCCGAAGCTAAGAGTTTAAAAACTTCCGTCAACATAGGCGTTGGATCAATCCGATCAAAAATGGGGAACTACTCACCGAGCGTAGAAAAGGCCAAAAAATGGGAAATCTTGAGATTCAGATCCCGCTTTCGATTATAGCATGAGGGGTGAGGAAACTCCAAACGCCACACCCCCTGCAACAATTCTCGATATGGCCATGAACCGACGAACGACATTCCTTAAAGTGTCCCTGTTGAACCCAAAAGAGGGCCCTTAAGGGACGCCGTTGGTCCAAGAAATAAACTCGTGCCATCAAAGCGCGCGGTGAGGCTATGCTCACCGCGCGCGCGTTTCGGGAAGTTTCCGCGCGAAGCCTGTGCAGATACGTTCAATCCAAAGGCCACTTTCGGGGGGAGGGCATGGGGAGTGGGCCGTCCGGTGTCCCCAACCCGCCTTCCCCACACCCGTGGACATTTTCCAACGTGCCGATATATCCACTTATCGCAGAGGCAAATGCATCCAGGCAATACATCCCAGAGGCCCCCGGCAACGGCGCATAGACCGCCCCCAGGCGCACAGTGTCGATCTGCAACCCGGCGTTGGCAAGCTGGGTGTGCTCATAGACTAAAACGCCATCCAGCCACAGTTGCACCCAGCCATCCGCCGCGCCCGTGGCGCTGGCCGCTCCCCACCCGATTTCAAGGGCATGAGGCCCGTCGGTAAGGGTGAAAGCAGGTGAGTCCAGCCAGCTTGTATTTTCTAACTTTGTCGTCAGGGTTAACTGGTATGCGGAAGCGCCCGGCTGGTGTCCCAAATCAAGAAGCAAGACACTTTGATTTAGACCCATTGTGGCACGAAAGAGCGTATGATTTCCGCCGTTGAGGGACAGGCCATTGGGGTCCAGGTAGAAACGCACCTGATAGGCCGTTGCACCGTTGGGGGTGTCATCCTGAACGACAACAGGACGATAATCATCTACGACAACCGCGAGGCCATACGTCCCACTCAAGGCCGCGGAGGTGTTTACCATCAAGTCAGCATCGTTCGAATAGCTCGTCCAGGCGGAGAAGTCGCCGGATGCAAAATCATCGGCAAAGAGGAGGGTTTCCGGCTGTTCCGTCTCTGGCAGGCGGTTTCCGGCTGGCGTTTCCGGCTGGCTTTGAACCCCATCGAGCGCGGTGAGCGGGGCGCTAGCACAGCCCATCACCCCGGAAGCGAGGCCAATGTAGGTAGTGCGCCGAGACTCGAAGTGATCGAGGCAATAGCTCCCGATGGTTTCTTCATCTGGCGTATTGACTGAGCCGAATTTGACCAGGTCCACCTGATGGGTATCATTATCTACGGCGGTTTGTGAGTACGTCAAAGTCCCATCCAACCAGAGTTGAAGTTGTCCGTTATTTTGGCCCGCGCCCGTGGAAGCCTTCCACCAGATTTCAAGGGCATGAGGTTCATCGGTAATCGTATAACTGGAAGAGGCCAGTTTGTTCCCATCATCCTTGTAGACATAGACCCGGATCTGGTAGTCGGAAGACCCAGAGGCTTTGCCGAAGGTGACCCAGAACACCCATTTGAGCGGGGTGGATTCTGTGTAGCCAATTAGGAGGGGATGCCCGGCGCTGTTCATCGTAATGCTGTTCGGGTCAAAGTAAAAGCGCGCCCGGTAACTGGTCTCATCGGTCGGAGAGTTATCTTGCACAAAGATATTGGGTGTCTGTGCCCCGTCAATAAAATTCAACATGCCCTTATCCCCCACCAGCGCGGCGGTGTCTGTAATGAGAAGGGAGTTATGCCCGGAAATCACTGACCAGGCGGAGGTGTCGCCGCTCTCGAAACTATCGGCGAAGATCAGGTCGGAGGGGGTGGGGGAGGGAGTGGGGGTTAGAGTGGGAGAGGGAGAGGGTGTATCGGTTGGAGCCGCGGTAGGTGTATCCGTAGGAGTTGAGGTATTGGTAGCCATTGAGGTAGGCGTATCGGTAGGAGGAGGAGTCAGCGTATCTGTTGGTGTGGGTGTAAAAGTAGGTGCTGGCGTATCCGTCGGGGTTGGGATATCCGTCGGCGTTGATGTTGGGGTGGGGGTGGGTGGCGCGTCGAAGACAGAGACGTCGTCTATGTACCAGCCGGGAGAGGTGGTTTGGAACCATGCAACCGATACCAGGTTCGATTGAACTTGGGAAACTGGCGAGGGCGTAGGCGTCAAAGGCAGAGGGGTGGGGGTCAGTGGCGGCGGGGTGTACGTCGGGGGTGGAGTGAAATCTGTGACAACGGCTGGCGTACCGCGCAGGGTCGCCCCAGGCACGAGAACTTTGTAGAGAAAGTAAGGCCCTCTGCCCATGACACTATCCGGGCTGTAAAAGTAATAGACTCCGCTACTATCGTAAGCCCAGCCCAAAGGCTGCGACTCCCAACGGTTCTTGTTCGCAAAGGCCACTTCATTGCCCGTTTCTGCCTCGTAGATGGCTTCCCAATATCCCATATCGAGCAAACCGTCTTTTCGATTGAAGTAATACTCCCCATCTGGGGAATAGACGGGGTCATTAAGATGGAAGATGGGATATTTTGGATCAATGACTGTATAGTCATAACCTCCATTCGTCAGAAATGCATCAATTTCTTTAGAGCCAGCTCCTGGAGCAATCATATATGGATAACGAGGATCGGTTGTAACGAGGGTAGATCCAGAACTAATATCGCCTGTACCTGAAATCACAAAAATATGATTGACTTCTTTGAGGTATTCTATCGCTGCCTCGATCCCATAACGATTCATATTGATATACACCATCCCCCAGCGTTGCTGGGTGGGCGCGTGAAGGATTTGGTAAGTCTCCCCCAAAGCAACCAGTGCATATTCTCCATCCAGCCAGGCTTTGTTGGGCCATGCCGCCTCGCCAAGCGGATATTCAAGATTGTTTTCCACATCCATCAAGGATAAATAGGAAACCTGCCCGGGAGCTTGATAATCCCCAGTGCCAGCTAACAACCACCGGCCATCGGGAGAAAGCAGCGCACTGTGTAACCATCGTTCTGGCGGGATCACTGGTTCGGCCTGGCCCAAGACGTTTTGGATTTTGTACAAGTCGGACCCTACCGAATGCGTGCTGGTAGCTGCACAACCCAACCCGACCAGCGCGAATGCGAATAAGAGAGAAGCCCCATAGATCCCTTTGGGCTTTTTCTGTTTTCGCCATTGGATCATCCCAACAGCGAAAACAGCACCTCCCGGAAAGACCCATAACCAGGCCCTTGAGCCGCCAGAGACTGGTTGAGGCTGTTCTACCAGTGGGACGTTGGCCTGCCCGGATGGTGCCACTTCCTGAAGGTAAAATTGCAGGCTGATTTCCTGCCCGGCATACGCACTCAAATCTACAGTAATGGGTGTCCAGCCGCTAATGGGGTCGGTGACGGGTGTACCAACAGGCAAAAGGTTACTGCTCTTAGGGGTTGGCGTGAGCGTGACCGGAATCGGTGTCCCGCGCTTTTCTGCCCCCGGCACCAATACTTTGTAGATCGGCCATTTTTGGTAGAGCAGGTCGCCATCAGGGCTTTGCGGTTTGTACAAAAAGTAGGCCCCGCTCCCATCATAAGCCCAACCCAGGAAATATTGCGTCCAACCATACTTATAGCCATAGCCAATTTCTCGACCATCTGCCGAGAACATGGCCGGTTTCCTGCCTCCTAATCCGGTGGGATCTTCAAATGGTCTGCTACCAATATAATATTGACCATCTGAGGAATAAACCGGGTTTTTAGTCCCTGCATAGGGGTCGCGTCTTACTATCGTGTGTGGACGGTTCGATAAAAAAGCCTCCAAAGCATCATTGATATTCCCCAATGGGGCATCGAATCCAGATCGGATAAGATAGGGCAAATTGGGGTCGGTTGTTGTCAGGTAATATCTTGTTGACAAATCTACTGCGAAGATATAAGCGGCAGCATCCAATTCACCCAATTCCCCGGCTTGTGGTTCGATGACCTCAAGTGTCCAATGAACCATGTCTGGCACGCGCAGGATAGACAGCGGGACGGTATGGATTAAATGCCGATCATCCAGCCAGCGGATCGGGGCTTTACCTTTCCCAACGTTTTCATACAGCTGGTTATTTTCCAAATCAAGCAGATCAATATAACCATCTGCTCCACTCGCAGTGGGGATGGTGCGAAATACGGCCAACCAGCGGCCATCCGGGGACAGTGCGGCATCCACCCGCATCTCCGCCGGAACGATAAGGTCTAACTCCCCTAGCGTCAAATCTAGCCGGTTGAAATCGTAATTGGGGCTGGGGCCAACGCGAATGCAACTGCTGACCAGGGCAAAACCGATTATGGCACACAGCAATTTTCTTTGGCGAGGTTTTGCTTTGAAAACGACAAACCCGGTCAGGCCTAAAATCGGCCAGACAAGCAAACCTATGGGGAGTGATGTCTCCATCAGCTGGGAGCTATTCGGGGTTGGCGTGAGCGTGACTGGAATCGGTGTCCCGCGCTTTTCCGCTCCAGGGACAAGCAGCTTGTAAAGCGGAAATTCCTGATAGAGTAGATCTCCACTCGCCCCGCGTGGCCGGTAAAGAATGTACGCGCCACTGTTATCATACGCCCAGCCCAGGAAATATGGACTCCATCCATATTTGTAGCCATAAGCGACTTCTTTTCCATTCGCATCATACATCACATGCCCTGCTTGAGTCAGATTGTGCGTGGGATCCTCAAACGGCCCGTCCTCGATGTAATATTGACCATCGAATGAAAAAGCGCGCTCAGTCGTTCCTAAACGAGTCGGACGGGTAAGGATGGTATGTGATCTTCCTTGTAAAAATTCTTCAATCGGATCTTCAAGGATATCTAATGGAGCGCCAGCACCAGCACTAAACCCTGAATCCCGAATTCCATAGGGCAACGTTGAATCGGTTGTTACTAGCCAATAAGTCGAACCCAGATCAATTGCATAAATATGTTTAGCTTGCTCCAGTTCGCCTAGTGAACCTTGAGGAGGTTCAATCAATTCCAAATTCCAACTCGCCATATCGCTCACCCGATAAATATGGGTTCCACTGATCAGGTGTTCGTTATCAAGCCAGCGTCCGGCACCCCCAATACCCACGTTCTCATACAATTTATTTTCCACCAAATCTATCAGGCTGATCCAGCCTCGCCCAGACGTATCATCATCTAAAGGGATACGGCTGATGGACATCCAGCGCCCATCCGGCGAAACCTCACCCGACCATACGCGTTGTTGTGCAGGGACGAATAGCTCCATCTCTCCAAGTACTTCGTCTATCCGATTGGGGTCGAAGAACAGACTTGGGCCCGGGCGACAACTACCCATCAAAAGCAGAATCCCAAGCGTTCCAAGCAGGATCGCGCTTGTGCGAATCCTTTTTTGCCTGAGTACAACCAACCCAATGCCTCCAACCAGAGGGATGATCAGTAAACTGAAGGGGAACGATATTCCAGAATTGGCAGTTGCAATCAGGGAGGCACTGGAATCATCCCCCTGCACAATTCCTCCCTGACCGACTTGTTGCAAGTGGAAGCCCAGCGCTACTTCCTGGCCTGCAAAAGCCGATAGGTCTATAGTCACCAGCGTCCAATCGGTGAGGCTGGTCGTTTGTGTGTAGACTGAAGTCCAGGACAGCCCACCGTTGGTAGACACTTCAATGGTGCCCAGGCTACCCGGCGGCAAATCAAACTTGTGCCAGAAGGTTATAACGGGGGCTGTGGCATTCGTCAGGTCGAGGGTATCGATCAGTTTAAGAGCCGAATCAGGCGTAACACTCTGCCAGCTGGTGGTGC
>JABWBV010000292.1 GCA_013359445.1 Anaerolineales bacterium
CAAACCTGAAAATTATGTTTGTAGTCACGACTTCAGTCGTCGTCTTGAGCGGTTGAAACCGCCACTACGAACCTAAAAATGATCTTTGACAGTCTACTAAAAACAGCCTGGTTTTCCCAGGCTGTTTTTTTTTTTAGGCTTAGGAAACTCTCCGAAAAGACGGCTGAATAGTTACTGCCAGAGGTTTACGACCGCACATGCCGAAACACCCCATCCTGATCCGGGTGAAAAGCGGTAATTTCCACGACCGCATCCAGATTAATCGGCCCGTAAATGTGGGGGAAAAGGTTGCTTTCATTTTCTTCGGGGGTGGCATCCGCGGGAGAGGCGCTTGGGTGAATGGGGGCTTCCCAACGAACGTCGGCTTTTACGCGCGCGGGGTCCAGCCACAACAGGATCAGGTCCGGGACGCCTTGATAGAAGCTATTCGCCACCCCTAAAATCTGTTCAGCGGTTGAACAATGAATGAACCCTTGCGATTCGAGCGACGCGGCCCGATACTCGCCCAAAAGTTGGGCGGTTTCCCAATCAGTTTTTGTGGTGAGATGAATGATCATGGCAGACGAAACTCCACTTCCCACGCGCCCGAGGTGACTTCTTCGACCGCAGAGTTGACGCCTACCACCTCAAACCAGGTATTGCCCGGTTTGAACGGGGCGGGTGTCCCATCGGGGAGGAAAAATTGGAGGGGCTGGTTACCGACCGCTTTCCACACCAGTTCGAGCCTTTGCCCATCGCGGAACAAGATTGCGCGGCGGCCAAAGGTGTTGCCTAAGATTTCGATGTCATGCAGGGTCGGTTTGAGTTCGGTATACGCCGCGAACAACACCACCACGTTGGAAAAGCCCAATTGTTGGTTGGTTAATCGGTCGGTGAGGGGCACGAGCGTGACATTATTGGCCGCATCCACATCTTCGATCCAGCGCAGGTAGGTGCCCGTTGCCGAGTCAAAACGCCATTCGCTAATGGTGTTGCTGGCATAACGAACCTGCACGCGTTGTCCAGACCCATCTCCGGTCGGCACGGAAGGATCAAAGCGCATCCCTTCTAAATTGGGTGCAGTAGAGGCCACATTACGCGATTCGACAGCAAAGGTGGTCAATTCCGCAGTATCGACAAATACGCTGTTGACATCTCCATTGCCCGTGCGACACAGGCCGGGGCAAGTGTTGGAACTTTCCGTAATGGCCCGGTCCAGTAATGCGTCCACCACGCGGACATAGACAAACGCATCCGCACTCGCAAAGGCGAGAATGCCTTGATAGGCGTTGCCCAACCCTACATCAATGAGTCGGGCAGAACGCACCGGCCCAGCCTGTTTTGTATCCTGTCCATAATAAACGGCGGTAAAGCGGGTGGCTCCGGCGCCTATGTAATATTCAAACACGAGATCGGCGAAGGATAACCCGGCATGGGGGCGCAAACTGCGCGGGAAGTTGGACACTTTGACCAAGACGGGCAGACGTTCAAGAATATCCGGGTCGGAAACGGTCAGCCCGGTCAGGGGGTTCACAAAGGCGGGGAAACCCGTTGGGCCATATGCGGCCAGGGTGGGGGTCGCAGAGGGAGTGAGGGTGGGCGAGGGGGTGGATGTGAGCGTGGCAGTTGCGGAAGGTGTAATGGTCGCGGTCGGTTGCGGGGTGTCCGTGTGGGTCGGGGCCAGGGTGGCGGTGGATGTTGGGGCAGGGACATTTTCGCCCTGGCACGCGGAAAACGCCAGGGTCAGGATCATCATTAATCCGAACAAAACCCCCTTAAAAATCGGTTGGTCGCGCATAGAAACCTCCAAAAGTGAGCGTACAAAGACGCGAAAAAAGGTACGGGTTGATTATAACCTTTCCAAGACGGTCAACAGGGGCTAAGAGTTCCCGGTCAATTTTTCGCGTAACAGAGTTTGGACGACTTGAGGGTTGGCTTTGCCCCCGGCGCGGCGCATAATCTGGCCAAAGAGCCAGTTGAAGACGGTTTCTTTGCCCGCGCGGAAACTTTCCACCTGATCGGGGTTGGCGGTTAGGATTTCTTGCACGAGGCCGGAAATAAACTCGCTATCCGAAATTTGCCCCAACCCCTGGGCGTTGACGATATCTTCGGCGGAATGACCGCTCGCGAACATTTCCGCCAGCACGCGCTTTGCCGTGGTCTGGTTGATCGAACCGCTCCCTACCAGCCGGAGCAAGCCCCCCAACCGCGCGGGGGGCATGTCTGCGAGCGTTTTGCCGCCCTCGTTCAGGGTGGCGAACACGTCGCCGGTGATCCAGTTGGCGATGGTTTTCGGCGACACGTCCGGGGCGGCGGCGAGGGTCTGCTCGTAGTAGTCCGCGGTGGCGCGTTCGGTGGTCAGCACGTCGGCGTCGTACTCGCTGAGGCCGTACTGGGTGATAAACCGACGGAAACGTGGGTACGGGAGTTCGGGCAGGCTGGCGCGGACGGTGGCGATGAAACTTTCTTCCAGCACGAGCGGGGGCAGATCGGGTTCGGGGAAGTAGCGGTAGTCGTGGGCTTCTTCTTTGCTCCGTTGGGAAAAGGTCAGCTGACGGGCTTCGTCCCACCCGACCGTTTCCTGCACGACCGTACCGCCCGCTTCCAGCAGGCTAATCTGGCGATTAATTTCGTATTCGACGGCGCGTTCGAGGGCGCGGAAGCTGTTCAGGTTTTTGACTTCGGTGCGGGTACCGAGGGTTTCCGTACCCACGGGGCGGACGGAGATGTTCGGCTCCACACGGAGGACGCCTTTTTGCAAATCCCCGGAGTTGACACCCACGTACACCAAAATATCCCGCAACGCGCGGGCAAACGCGCTCACTTCTTCGGGCGAGTGGAGATCGGGTTCGGTGACGATTTCGAGGAGAGGGACGCCGGAGCGGTTGAGGTCGATGAGGGAGTGGGATTGAGGGAGTGGTTGATCGGTGGAGTGGTTGGTTGGTTGGTTAGTTAGTGAATTCCCTGCCTCGCCAACTTGCCCGATTGCCACTTGCACACTCGCCCCTCCCTCCACATGCACCGACTTCCCGGTGTCTTCTTCGAGATGCACGCGGCGGATGCGGATCAATTTTTCGCCTTCGCGGGTGCGGATGGTCAGTTTGCCATGGCGGGCGAGGGGTTCTTCGTATTGGGAAATCTGATAGCCTTTGGGCAGGTCGGGGTAAAAGTAATTTTTACGGGCGAAGATGCTCGTGGGGTAAATCTCACATTCCAGCGCGAGGGCGACACGGAGGGCGTATTCGACGGCGCGGCGGTTGATGACGGGGAGCGTGCCCGGCATCCCCGCGCAGATGGGGCATACCGCACTGTTCGGGGGCGCGGTGGTCACGTCCACGACCGGGCAGGCGCAAAACATTTTAGAGGCGGTGAGAAGTTCGGCGTGGGTTTCCAGGCCGATGGTGGGGATGTAGTTCATGGGGGGGGATTTTACCAGATTGGCTAAAATTCAGTTTCGGGAGGAATGTGGAACCCCATATCCCCTCCAAAACGGACATCTGTCTGCCGCCCTTCTGCAACGCGCCAATCTATTCGCTGAGGTGGAGAAAGGTAGTAACGATACGCCACCGCCATTTGCCGGGCCGCTTCAGGATAAGGGACTCTGCCAGTTGCTGTTCCTAAGCCTGGACAAGCAATGGTAAGTATTTTTCGTTCGTTGATCAGGTTGTGATTTCTCACTGCAAGCAACATCGCCCACATGGCTTTGTAAACGTTGTCTGTGTGGATAATTTCCATCGGAACGCGCATCGTTGGCGTATGGGCAATATAGGGATGTGTGGCATTCCCAGTTTCCACAATCATAGAAGTCCCAACAGGTTGCTCACCCAAATACTCATACAAAATACGTTTTTGAACGTTGTCCTGCAAAGCGTAGCCAAAGAAACGAATGATTGCCAGATCCACACCGCCGTCCATCAACCCAAAGGAATTTGCCGCACTGACCATACAATCAAATTCAGGTAATTCTTCAAAGTATCCCGCGATGACTTCGACATTGGGCAATCCGTTGAAGTGTGTCCGCCATGCTGTGCAGAGGGCTGGCTTAGGATCGATTAGGATGAGTTTGATATTCATTAAGCCCCCTTTTCTTATTCATCAAGTTTCTTTTCAACGTGATACTTCGCCGGCTCTTCTGCTAGTTTTGGCAGTTGCGCCCCTTGCTTCTCAATATACTTCTTCAAAATTTCATTAATCATGGTTTGATATTCCTCACCCTGGGCTTTAAACCAGGCCAAAACCCCTTCGTCCACTTGAACAAAATTTCCTCGTTTGGATGGTGGAACATATACTTTTGCCTTTGCGAAAAAATTATCGTCCAACGGGGGAATATCGGAATAATCAATCTCTCCATCGGTCATCTTATCGAGACGATCCCAATCAGTTTCTAAAGGTGTTGAAGTATTTTTGTCGTTCATTTTGGTCTGCCTTTCTTGCAGAAATAATTCGCGTCGTACCTGGTGTAGGTTCAGTAAAAACCACAACAATCACATGGTTTCGTAAAAATCCTATGCCGATCCATCGCTCTTCACCATAATCTTCTTTATCGTCATATTCCACAAGTAGTGGAACTAATCCTTCAAAAAGCGGCGTAACGTTTTCAAAGGCAATTCCGTGTTTTTGTAAGTTTGTTTGATTCTTGTTTTGATCCCATTCAAATTTCATATCGAAATTTTCTTGCCAAATAAAATGCTATCCATGTCTCCGCATAAACCTCTCCATCCTTACCAACGCCTCTTCAATCTTCTCATACGCGGTTGCATACGAGCACCGTACAAACCCCTCCCCGCCCACGCCAAACGCGGAACCGGGGACCACCGCAACCTTCTCCTCGTGCAGTAACAACTCCGAAAATGTCTCCTCATCCATTCCGGAGGCGGAGATGTTGGGGAAGGCGTAAAACGCGCCGTGCGGCTCGAACGTTTTCAGTCCCAACTCGTTCAACCCGTTGACGATCAACTTCCGACGACGATCATATTCTTCCACCATCGCGGCAACGTGATCTTCACCCTGTTCCACCGCGACGAGCGCGGCGTCCTGCGCGGACGTGGGCGCGGACATGATCGTGTACTGGTGGACGCGCAGTAAGCCGGTCAACAATTCCGCGGGAGCACACGCGTACCCGATCCGCCACCCGGTCATCGCGTAATCTTTGGAGAACCCGCCGAGCAAAATCGTCCGGTCCCGCATTCCGGGCAGGGCGGGGAAGGAGATGTGCGGGGTGCCGTACACCAATCGGTCGTAGATTTCGTCGGAGATCATCACCAGATCGTGTTTTTCGGCGATTTTGCCGATCTCGATCAGCACCTCGCGCGAGGCCACGGCCCCGGTCGGGTTGTTGGGGTAGCCAATGAAGATCGCTTTCGTACGCGGGGTGATGGCGGCCTCGATCTCTTTCGGGTCGGGCATAAAATGGTTTTCCACCTTGCTGGGGATTTCCACCGCCACGCCCCCGGCCATGATCACTTCGGCTTGATAAGCGACAAAACACGGGGTAGGGATAATGACCTCGTCGCCGACTTCCAAAATCGCGGTCATGGCCAGGTACAACGCCTCGGACACGCCCACGGTCACGACGATTTCCGTCGCGGGGTCGTAGCAGACGCCGTAGAGTTTTTCCAGGTGGGTACACACCGCGCGGCGCAGTTCGATGATGCCCGCGTTGGAGGTGTAGTGGGTGTTCCCCGCGCGGAGGGAGGCGATGCCCGCGTCCAGAATCGGTTGGGGGGTGACAAAATCCGGTTCGCCAATGCCGAGTGAGATCACGTCTTTCATTGTGGCAACAATGTCAAAAAATTTGCGAATCCCGGAGGGTTTTAACCCGGCAACGCGATGGGAGAGAAAACGGGAGGGGGAAGGGAGGGTCATGGGGAATCCTTGGGGAAGTTTGAGAGGCAACACGTGACACGTGATGCGTGAGTTCACGTGTCACGCCTCACGTATTGTTATATTTCACGTTTTTTACGCTTTCACCACGCTATCATCCCCCACATTAACCGACCCTGTCACCCCCGCGACTTTTGCGCGTTTGCCGATGAGGGAGTTTTCCAGGGTCGCACGGGTGATTTCGGCTTGATCTTCGACGATGGAGCCGCGGACGACGGAACCGGACACGGTCACGTTTGCCCCGAGCGCGGTGTGTGGCCCAATCGTTGACGCCTCCACCCGCGCGGAGGGGTGAATGTACACAGGCGGGATCACGGTCACGCCTGGGCGGGATGCGTCGGACGAGTTATCCCGCGCGTGGTCGAGCAGGAAGGTGTTCGTGTCCAGCGTCGCGTCTGGGGTGCCGGTATCCAGCCAGGTATCGACTTTGACCGTTTTCATCTTCATCCCCCGTTCGAGCATGATGTTGACTGCATCCGCCAGGAAAAATTCGTTTTTGAGTTGCACATTGCGCGCGATTTGTTCTTCAATCGCGGAAAGGAGCGCCATTGAATCGGCGAAGTAGTAAAAGCCGACGACGGCGAGGTTGTTTTCCATCGTGGGGGGCTTTTCGATCAGACGGGTAACCCAGCCATCTGCCCCGACTTCGGCAACGCCAAAGCGCCGGGGATCGGGTACCGGTTTGACCCAGGCCACGCCGCCCGCGTCTTCGGTGGCGAGGAAGCCCAGGTTGGTTTCGATGAGGGTGTCGGCGAAGACCATTAACATCGGGCCGCCGAGCACGTCTTTGCACTGGTAAATGGCGTGGGACTGGCCTTTCATTTCCCGTTGCCAGATATAGTGGACTTTGTACTGGGGATAAAATTCGTCCATGTACGGTTTCATTTGCTCGCCGAGATAGCCGACGATAAACACGAATTCGACGTTGTCCGGGTCGGGCACGGTGCTGAGGGTTTCGAGGACGTGGCCGAGGACGGTGTTGTTGGCGACGCGGAGGAGTTGTTTGGGGCGACTCCAGGTGAGCGGGCGCATCCGACTGCCGAAGCCGGCCATGGGGACGACGATTTTGAGGGTTTGGGTCATGGGGGGGTTCCTTTTTGGGGCGGGGTAAACGGGGCGAAGGGAGAAGTGATGAAGTGTTAAGTGATGAGTAACGAGTAATGGGTTAGAAAATTTTACCTCAGTCCTCACAAAAGCCCTTTCAACTTTTCAATCCACCGCACGACGTTGACGTGCCCGCGGGCGGCGGCGAGGTCTTGGGGGGTGGAACCGGCGGGGTAGGGGGGGAAGGCGTGGGTGAGGCGGGCGTGGGGGTCGGCGCCTTGTTCCATGAGGTAGCGGGTTTTGGAGAGGCTACCTTGTTCGGCGGCCCCGTGCAGGGGGGTGAATCCGGTGGCGGTGCGGGCGTTGACATCCGCGCCCGCACCGATGAGGGCGATGAGACTTTCGAGGCGGGGGAAACGCGTGGCGTAGTGCAGGGGGGTGAGGCCGTCGGCGTCGGGGAGGTTGACGTTGCTTTGGGCTTCGACGAGGAGTTGGACGGCGGCGTGGTGTCCGTGGGCGGCGGCGAGGTGAAGGGGGGTGCGCCCGTCCGGGTCGGGGAGGTCGAGGCGGTGTCCGGCGGTGAGGAGTTCGGTGAGGGAGGCGAGGTTGCCCGCTTGGGCGGCGAGGTGGAGGGGGGTGGTCATTGCGTTTCCATTTTCTCTTTCAACCGCGTGAACATCCCGATATGCGATTGCTTAGATTGGTTAACGGAATAGTTAGCGAGGAGGGAGGGCGCGGTTAATGAAACGTCTTCGTGCAGTTGGGTTACGCCGTCCTTTTCCTGCATCGTCCATGAAACTTGGGTGGTGACGTTGCCAGGGCTGACGGCGTCCAGGTAGAGTTTGTTTTCGGGGAAGCGGATCATCTTTGTGCGGTATTTGACTTTGAAGGGGATGCCCATCATCCGCAGAGAATCGGTCACGTCGAAGAGGACGAAGGGGTGGCCTTCCGGGGTGGTGCCGCGTTCGAGAATGTCAATCCGTTGAACCAGGGGGTGCAGGTGCAGGTGGTTTTCGGGGTTGAAGAGAAAGGCGAGGATTTTTTGCGCCGGGGCCTGGATGGTGAAGGTTTGTTGATAGGTGAGGGTTTTGGGCATAGGAGGATTGTACATGGGGAGGGGACAAACGTCAAAACGATTCGTGTGCCCGCGGGGGTTTCCTCACAAGGCGCGTTCCATAAAGACGATGCCTTCCATGTTCTCGTCTTCGTCCATGTCCATAAATTCAAAGCCCATCCGCGAGTAAAACTGAAGCGCCCGTTCTTGTTGCAAACTTGTGTTCAGTTCGATGCGGGTGTACCCGGCCCAGCGAGCGAAGGCGAATAATTCTTGGAGGATACGGTAACCGAGGCCCTGCCCGTGATAGGGTTCGGACAGCCACATGCGCTTTAGCTCGCACGAGTGGGCGCTCATGCGGCGGACCGCGCCCGAGCCGATGACCCGCCCGTCGTCGAGCGCGACCAAAAACAGGCCGTGGTTGGCGAAGTAGTGTGCGCCCGCGTCGTCCAGGTCGTAAAAGTCGTGGTTTTCTTCGGCCAGGTCCAGGAGTTCCTCGAGCGGGCGTGTCCAGTTGAAGATTTTCCGTGCCACGTCGAGGATGAGGTGTTTGACTTCGGGGATGTGATGCGGTTCGAGGGGTTGGAGGGTGATCGGCATGGGGAAATGGGT
>JABWBV010000293.1 GCA_013359445.1 Anaerolineales bacterium
GACGACGATGACCGTACGGCCCGAATAATCAACGCGTTTTCCGAGCAGATTTTGCCGGAACCGACCCTGTTTTCCCTTGAGCATGTCGCTTAACGACTTCAGCGGTCGTTTGTTTGGTCCACGAATGGCACGCCCTCGCCTGCCATTGTCAAAAAGGGCATCGACCGCTTCCTGCAACATCCGCATTTCGTTTCGGATAATGACGCCCGGCGCCTTCAGCTCCATGAGGCGCTTCAACCGATTGTTGCGATTAATCACACGTCGATAAAGGTCATTTAAGTCAGACGTAGCAAATCTTCCGCCATCCAGGGGAACCAAAGGGCGCAATTCTGGGGGAAGGACCGGGATGACATCCATGATCATCCACTCTGGCTTATTCCCTGACTCATTTGGTTGCAAACACAACGTTGGTTGCGATTCAGCATCTCACCCCGGACCATGCGACTTCCCAAGGCTTTACCCTCCTGCACGGTGAAAATGGCCTCTGGCTACTGCGCCCCCTCGAAGAACCCGACCAGGAACTGGTTTCAGCGACTCCTATCCGCTCCGATGAGGCAGAAGCGGAGATTCAAAAACTCCTGCCGTGAATCGGGAAATCTATTCCTCCTCGAACAACAATTCGGTTTGCATCCCTAATCGGATCACATTCCCAGAATACAACACCACGCCCTCATAGGGAACAGCACGTTTTTGATCGATCCATGTCCCATTGGTGCTTTTCATATCCGTCAGGTAAAACAAATCAATCTCGAACGTAATTTTTGCATGGGAACGCGAGATGCGCTCATCGTCAATGGCTAACACACTATCCACCCGTCCGATGGTGAAGGGCAAATTCGTAATCTCCACCCTTTTCCCCACTTGTTTCTGGTTTGGGGATTTGGTGATTGTTAACCAGGCCGGGCGGGTTTGCCGCGCAGTGAACCCCTCGCGTGGGGGGCGTGGCTGGGGCGCGGCATGGGCACGTTCTAGGATGGTTTTGTTGGGCCGCACCAAAGGCGAAACAGGAAGTGTCTTTTCATCCCCAAGGGGCAGAACTTTTAACCCACTGCCCTGGCGGTCCCGGCGCACATCAAAAACCATATATGCTCCCACCCCAACCAGGATGCCCAAGCCGACAAAGACCACCCATAGATTCGCCCGCAGGCGTTGCCAAATGGTCGGGGAGGGGCAAAACACCGTCAACCCGGTCTCCGTTGGTTCGGTATATGTTCCGCTTTGGCTTTGGGCGCGAATTACGAGGGTATATTCGCCTTGGGGCAAAGGGAGGTCCACGTGCATCCCTTCCGTTGGGAAAGGAACCGGGAGGTTTTCGAGATTCATCCCCGTGATCCTTGCCCCGTTTTTATCTTTCATCCACCCCTCATATTGCGTGATTTGCGCCTCATTCGTCGGTTGGAGATTCAAAAGAAAAGACTCGGCTTCACAGTCATACTGGCTTATGGACAAAATTTCCACCCCGAATTTCGTTTCCGCCCCCTCAATCGAAAACGAATACCCAGGATTTTGATTGAAACCACCACTTGCCTCCTCGGCCGTAGGCACTAACTGGCGTAGCTCGTGATCGTATTTATATTCCACCCCCTCCCGATCATACGCCCGAATCACGAGAAAATACGTTTCGCCGGGTTTAAATTTCTCCAACGATACGTGCAGTGGATAGGTTGCCGTCCCTGGCTCGACATAGTCAAATTTTTCGACTGGCGTATCTACCCCCTCCTGCAAAATTTCAATCTCCATGTGGTCAAGCATTTCTTGGGCATAAAACTCCAGATAAAACTCAACCTCCGTCTCCCCTTGGTTGAAGTGATGAACTTCCAGACTGGGAGTGAGTGGGCGCGTGTAAGTTTGATCGGAGGAAAATTCAAAGCGTACCTTCAACGGTTCATTCACATCTCGCAGCCAGACGTCCAGTTCCCCCTGATGTGCCCCTTGCGTGGGGTAGACTTCGGCGCGCGCCTCCCACTGGCTGGTCAGTGCCTCGAACACCTGGCGGAACAATTGGTTCAGATCGGCCCCTTTGCTGAAAACCCCCTCAGTGCCTGCAGCCAGTTCACGGAGTGCGCTTTCGTCCAAAAGATTGCCGCCTTGTTCGAATCCAATCGGATAAAGCGGCACGCCCTGACTTTTGGCAAAAGTAACTGTCTCCTCCAAACTGTGTTCACTGCATGGCACGGACAGGCCCTCTTCATTTTGAATTTCATCCTTGCCATCGGTGAAAACCACGACCACGCGGCGGCCTGGGGGCACTTCGCCCATCATGCGTACTGCTTCATAAGTCGCATCGTACAAACAGGTTCCCTCATAGGTTGTATGGTAATTACCCAGCGCAGATTGCGCCGCCTGTTTTTGCGAGGTGACCTCTTCGGTGAAACTGAGCAGCCGGTCGAAACCGCGCCCGAACTGCGCTACACCAAAACGCGCCTGTTCGGGTGCGCCGTTCACAGCCGAAATCGCCGCTTCCCGCAGCGCCCCCTGGTTACTCTCCATACTGTTGCTGGCATCCAGAACCAGCAGGATGTAAAAAGGCGTTTGTGCGGGGCCGGATTGAGCCGGGTAGCCCACTTGCTCGGAGTCGATATACACCTCGGCTTGCACCGGCACCATCTCTGTCATGACCTGCCCATTGGCGTCCAAAATCGAATAATAAACGTGCAAAATACCACGCTCGATTTCCGCAGAATGGACTAAAATGGCTTCGGGAGTGGGAGTAGGTGCCTGCGCCTGACTCACTCCAGAAGTTGTGGTAATTGAGAGGAGAACCATGCAGATACAAAGTCTTTGGAATAACGACATATTCATTTCCCAAAATGCCGATACGGCAGAATTTGGCTGGATGCCAAGCTCATTTAATGGCGCTCATCCATCCTGCCTTTAATGATCTTATCATATTCTTTAGTTTTCAGTGCCAGGGATTCCCGGCAAAATACCCCCTTTGGAGGCAAGTTGCATGAAAAATCCAAACATGCGGTTGGTTGGGCCTATCTTCTTACTGGTTGTGATATTTGCCAGCCTGTTTCCATTTCGCGGAACAGCGGCACAAAGTGGCATGGAAATTTATCTGCCCGAAATGAGCTGTCAGGCGTTCCCAGAGATGACCTTGAAACTGCGCGCGACGGATCCGGATGGAAACGTTCTGGCGCAAGGAATGACTGGAGAGCGTTTTTCTGTATTGGAAAACGGCCAGTCCGTGCCAGAGTTTGAACTGGTGGGGACAGAACAGGGGCCGATGTTTGTTGTCTTCTCCCTGGATTTGGGCCAGTTTTCCAACCTGGACGACTATAAAAAAGAAGTCCAGGATTCCCTGCGCGCGTTTGCCAACAATTACTTCCGCGACGAAATAGACATGGTCGCCATCCTGACCCATATCAAAACCGACAGCGGTCAGCGGAGTGTCCCGGTGTTGCCCCCTACCCACTCGCGCGCAGAATTTACCGCCGCAATTGACAGCTTGTCCCTACAGCCTGCCGACCAGCAGCTAGAGGGATTGTTGGGAGTCGAAACTGCCTTCGACACTTTGCTGGAAATGACCGCCCAAGAACCCGAACGGTACAGCGCCGTCATTGTCCATTTCAGCCGGTTTGTAGAAAAGATCCGCCAATCGGAAGTCATGGGCGCGGCGACCAATTTGGCAGCTGAAATCGCCCCTCGCCACGTCAAAATATATGTGTTGCAGACCGATACCTCCGACCTGGCTCAATCCGTCGAAGGCTACAAAAAGCTGGCTACCCTTACTGGCGGCCAGCACCTGGACTACACAGGTTCCTCTCGTCAGACGGAACTCGCAAAGTTTTATGATGCAATTCTCAACAACAGCTTGACCTACCTGGGTCAATTTCGCAGCAACCTCCCTGATTCTGGCCTGCGAACGGTAGAAGTCCGACCGGTGGATGCGGGGGGTATCCCTGCCCAAGACGCCCAAACCTGTTCGATCACCCTCCAGGACCCGGCCGTGCAAATCATTACCCCTCAGGGGCCCACCTTTTCCATCGAACGCCATATCGTTCCCGGTGCTGTGGAGGGCAAGCTGGTGCTGGATACCCCCTCGACACCCATTGTAGCCCAACTGCAATTGCCCTGGCCAGATGGCTTTCCCCGGCAAATCGTCCAGGCCGATCTGCTTATCAACGGAGCTACCGAGCAGTCTATCACGCCCGATGCTACCCAGACCCGCTACGAATTTACCCTGGATCTTTCCCGTGTCGTGACCTCCCAAACCCTGGAGGCTCAGGTTCGGGTGCAAGATGAATTAGGGCGCGAAAGCATCAGCGCGAGTGTTTCCCTCAACATTGTCGTCGAAAACATAGGCACCCCTATCGTGGTGATTACACCTATCCCAACCCCGCCTCCCTGCGTAGAAAGTTCTACCAGCATGGCGTGTATTCAAACGCGTGCCAAAGACTCGCTGCCCTGGATAGGGCTGGCTGGGTTCTTCATCGTCAGTGTTTTGTTGATCCTCACGCGCCGGCAATTGTTCAGTATAGCCAGTGTGGGGGTGCAGGTGGTACGAAAAGCAGGCGCAGAAATCCGCAAAACCTTGTTGGGAGGCCGTGCCCGCACCCAAGATGTGTTAGCCTATCTGGATGTCCTGGCCGCCAGCTCTGACCGGAAAGGCCACAAAATCAGCATTTATAACGCCCGCACGACTTTGGGACGTGATCCAAACATTACAGACGTGCAAGTGTATGACGCCGACGAAGATTGCAGTGTGAGCGGTCAGCACTGCACGATCCTCTATGATCGGGGCAGGTTCCTGATCACGGATGATAATTCCACGAATGGCACATTCGTAAATGGAAAACGATTGCTTTCAAATGAACCCACTGAACTCTCCGATGGGGACGAGATCATTTTGGGCGACATCTTTCGCAAAGGGGCCAAACTCTGTTTCGAAGTCAACAAATCAGGAGCCGGAAGCACTACCCAAATCGAAATGGAGACAGATGTAAAAGCGACCGCCTCTGATTATGACGACGAAGATGATTTTCGCCCCGAATCCAGCCAGGCAGCCTCGTTTTCCCAGAACCCGGTCGCCAGTGAAGAGCAGGGCCGCTATCGAGTCACCAAGCCGGGTTGGGATTTCGATGAAAAAGACACTTTCTCGTCGGAAGCGAGCGGGTCTTCACCAAAGCCCTCATCCCAAGAGCAGGATGGCCGCCGACGCAAAAAAGGCAAAGACCAGAGTTGGAAAGACCAACTGGGCTAACGGAGGAATACGATGGCAAACCTTGCAAATGGTACCCGTATCGGAGATTATGTCATCGAGAGTCTACTCTCTGATAAAGGTGGCATGTCCGAAATCTATCTGGCAGCGCTATATGGCCAGCCCACTTACAAAGTCGCGCTCAAATTCCCCCGGAAAGTGGAAACCAATCAAAACGCCTATCAGGATTTGCTACGGGATGAGGCTAATTTCCTGGCGAAACTACGCCACCCTGGGATTGTACGTGTATTTCCGCTCACGCAGGCTGGCGGCAAAACAACCTACCTGGCCCGGGCGGCGGCCTTGCCCCAACAGCCCTGGTACTTCGCCATGGAATACGTCCCCGGAAGCGATCTCGCGAAATATGTCAAGCAAATTGCCAAATTTCCGCTTCCCTGGATCACCGAATTGTTCTATCAAATTGCCGTAACCATTCAATTCATGCACACCAAAGACCAGGGTTATGGGCATTGCGATATTAAACCCGAAAACATCCTGATGCGCGAAGTCCCCGACCCCCACCGTCCGCCTCAACCCGTATTCGTGGATTTTGGGACCGTCAAACCCTTTGATGCGCCGATCACGCAGCCTGCCTTGTCATTGAAATATTCTTCACCGGAAGTTGTCCAGGCGCATATTCGCAAAGATATTCCCCCCGAACAGTTTCCCCTCCAGCCTGAAAAAATCGATATCTGGGCGTTAGGTGTCCTCCTGTTTGAACTCATCACGGGCCAGGAATTGTTCAACCAACGTAAGGATGATGAGATTACCACCTCAATTTTAAGAGGCAAACTCAAGCGGATCCGTGACCTCCGGCCAGAGATCAACCCTTCCTTCGATATTTTACTGAACGAAATGCTCAAACAGGACCCCGACGAGCGCCCGGACATTGATGATGTGATCGAAGTCCTCGAAGAACGGATCAGCAATGTCCGACCCCCACGGATTCCTATGGCAAACACCCATTCAAAACACTGATCAAAAGGGCTAATATGGCAAACCTCATTACCGATAAATTTTATGATATTGGCGGTTTCCGCGAAATTTACGAAGACCGCACCGAAGCGAAACGGATCCAGACCCCCGGTGGGTTGACCTTGAGCGTGGCAGTAGTCGCCGACGGCGTGGGCGGTGAAAACAAAGGCGAACGGGCAGCCCAATTAGCTGTGGACACCGTCCTCCAGCACCTGCATACCAGTTCGCAATCCGACATCCCCACCCTGCTTGCCGAAGCAGTCCAACATGCCAACCAGGAGGTATTTCGTATTCAACGGGCTACCGAGGGGGCCAGTACCACATTGGCGTTGGCCGTCGTGGATGAGAAAGACAAGAAGCTCTACATTGCCAATGTGGGCGACAGCCGGATTTATCTCTGTCGCAATCAAAAAGTGACCCAGTTGACAATTGATCATACCTTTGCCACAGTCATGGTTTGGCAGCAGCGGTTAAGTGAAGAGGCCGCACGCACGCACTCTCGGGCTGAAGTGCTAATGCGTGCACTCGGCCCCAAAGAAAGTGTGCCAGTGGATTTGGGCTTTTACGTCGGCACGACCGACTTTGACGAGGCCAATGAACGCGCCCGCGATGGTTTGGAACTCAAACAAGGCGATTCCATCTTGGTATGCTCCGACGGGCTGGTGAAAAAATCGCCCCAAACCGGCAAACCCTTTGTCGAACCCGAAAAAATTGCCCACACTCTGCGCTTCAAAGAGGGCCTGAAAGCTGCGCGAGAATTGGTCTCCTTTGCGTTGGGGAACAACACAGACGATAACGTGTCTGCCGCGATCATTCAAATGCCTGATCCGATGCGGCCCTGGCGGGCGCGCGCCCCCTTGATCGGCGCAGGCACCGCGATTGTAGTTTTGGCACTACTTTTGACCTTTGTCGTGCGAAGTCTCGCACAAACCCGTGGAACTTTGGGCGCAAGCCAGTCCACAGCCCAGGCTTTAGCGCAGATTCAAACCGACACAGCCGCCCAACAAGCGACCATCGCCGCGTATACCGCTACCCCCACCCTGACACCCACCCCTACGATTACCCCCACACCCACCCCAACCTTACCGCCATTCGTCCAAGGTCAGGCCGGGTACAATCCCTCGACGGGGCAGGCGTTCGCCGAAGGAGACGATTTTCAGGCGGGCGATAACGGACTCGTGCTGTTCATTCAGCACGATCAGGCCGTGAATCCCCCCGGCTTTCTCTATGCCCTCCCAAACAGCCGTTTGATCGTCAACCAGGCTGCGAACGACGAAAATGGAACGCCTTTCTTTAAACTTGACCTTTTTCAGGGCAGCCACCTCTTCCTTGAATCGGGCGCGTACCGCCTCCTTGTTCTAACGCTGAGTGTCGCCACCGGGCGGTTGGAGATCATGGCCCAAGGCACCTGTTTGGGGCTGGACTATGCCACCGTGGAAAACCAGGCCGCCATCAGTTGTTACGAAGGCCAATGCAGCTACGAAGCCTCAGGCGATCAAAATGGCAATATCGAGACGGGGCAGCAACTGATTTTTGATATGAGTACACTGTCGCCCGTAAGCATCCAACCGATTTCTCCAGAGGAGGCGAAGGGCTGGTTGAAGGTCTTTGACTCACAAACCGATAGCGGAGCCGCCGCTGCTTGTTTAAACCCCAATATTCCCACTCCCACGCCAGTTTCTCAAAATGGCCAACCCTCTGGCCCCGCACAAGGTGGGTCTGGTGGTGAGAACACTGCCACGCCGACAATCACCTTTACTCCAACACCTACGAATACAACTTCTCCAGGGACAACTCCTCCGACACCCACTCCAACACCGACAAAAACGCTGACACCCACAAAAACACCCACAAAAACACCTACAAAAACTTCGACCCCTAGTAAAACGCCATCCCCCACTCCTACACCTAGTCCAACTCCTACCATATGTCCGACAGATTATCTCCACCAGGTTTTCGGTTGTCCCAAACCTTGACCATCATCGTCCATCTGTTTGTAAAAACAGAATTCACAATTTAGTCTCGCCACCACAAACTACTATGCCTGAAATCTCTCCCTCCACCATCGGCCGCTACGAACTCAAAGCCGAACTTGGCACGGGCGGGATGGCCACGGTCTACCGCGCCTTCGACCCCCATTTCCGGCGCGAAGTTGCCGTCAAAGTTCTGCCACGCGAACTCTTGCACAACCGGGAGTTTCGCACACGTTTCGAGCGTGAAGCCACCACCATCGCTTCCCTCGAACATCCGGCCATCGTTCCCGTTTATGATTTCGGTGAATCCAACGGGCAGCCCTATCTGGTGATGCGTTTGATGAACGGTGGTTCGCTTAGTGATCGGCTGGTAAACGGCCCACTATCCCTGGAAGAAATTACTCGCCTCTTC
>JABWBV010000294.1 GCA_013359445.1 Anaerolineales bacterium
GGTCATAGGCGTAAGGCACGAAGCGTGGGGTGATTTGCCAGGTGCCCTGATCCCACGCAAAGATCGTGTACCGGGCACGGGGGTCCTTCTCCAGGGAAGGCAAGGCGCAGCGGGCTACATTAACGAGCGTGTACCCGCGCCAGGATCGGATCGAGGAGATGTGCATGTGGCCGAACGCGCAGGTGCGAGCAGTGACCCCTTTCATCAACTTTTCGAGGGTGGGATCGTCGTCGGGTTGAAGAACGCGGCCAAAATAAGTGGGCTGTTGGGCAGGCGGGGGGAAGATGAAGTCGAGAATGTCTTTGGGATTGGCGTGAAAAACAAGCAGGTCATTTTCAAAATCGGGGGGTGGGGAAAAACGCAATTCGAATGGGAGCGTACTTAGCCAGGCCACGCGCTCCGCGCCGAGCCGGGGAAGTGCCCACGCGACCTGGGCAGAGAGGTGATCCCACTTTTTGCGGTGGAGTTCGTCTGGGGGCGGGTTATCTGGTTCGGTCAGGTATTTGTCTGTGTTGCCAAACACCGCGAGGACACCTGCTTCGCGCAGGAGGTCTACGCACCCGGCAGGGTCCGCACCGCCCAGGGCCAAGTCGCCCGCCGCGATGAGCGCGTCGAAGTGTCCGTCTGCCGCGATCGCGTTCAGCACCGCTTCTAAGGCAAACCGGTTGCCGTGAATATCTGAAAATATCGCAAGTCGCATCTTAAACTCCTATTCCGTAGGTGTATAAAAACCACATGCCTGCAAAGTAACCCAGGAGGATGAGCAAGGCATCTGCTTCGACAAACCACAGGCGGCGTTCCACCCGGGCTAGATTTCCGAGCAAGCCCAAGCCCGTGAGAAGTAAGCCTAACATGCCAACCAGGGCAAAGTTAGGGTCGATGGCTCCTAGAAAACGGCCTTTGGTATAAAAGAAATCGGTGAGTCCAAGAGCAAACATGTTGAACACATTGCTCCCGAATAAATTGCCTACGGCGAGATCATACGCGCCGATCCGCGCGGCGGCAATGGTGGTGACAAGTTCCGGCAAAGAGGTGGTGGCCGCCAGCAGGGTGGCGCCAATGAAACCAGCGCTGATGCCGGTTTGTTGGGCGATGGTGTTGGCGCTTTGTACCATGAGCGGGGTGATTAAGACGAGGACGAGGGTAGCCACGGCAAAACCCAAGCCTGCCCGGCGAAGACTCATAACTTTGGTGTCGTCGATTTGCGCCGGGGCGGGCGGGGTGCCGCCTCCCTGCAATAGCCGGATGCCGCCAAAATACGCGGCCATGATCAATAAACTATCTAAGCCCACCCATCCAATTTTAAGGTCGATGTTGGCGAGAATAAAAAAGACGGCGAGGCCAGTCATTAGATTTGCGAGGCTGGCGGTCAACGCGTGGTTCATGGCAACGCGACGGAGGATGCGAGCTTGTTGGTGGAGCAGGTCGAGGATGGCGAGGACAAACATGTTGAACATGGCACTGCCAAACATACTGCCTGCCGCGAGATTAGGGACATCTTGCCCGATGGCGTTGATGGCGGAAAGTAATTCGGGCAGGGACGTGGCGCCAGCAATGAGCAAGGTACCAATAAACATGCCACTCAAACGGGTACGAACGGCGATTACATCACCAAATTCTGCGAGTTTGATGGCCGTATAGACGAGAACCGCCGCACTAAAGAGAAATTGCACCCAGACCATATTAATCTGCCTCAGTGTTTAAGGAGGGATCGGGAACCCCTTTGACAATGGAAAGCGGCCAGGCGGCCAATACCCCAGTGTTTGGATCGAGCAGATTGCCGACAATTCCTTCGACTGCCTCAATACATTGGCGCACTTTGGCTTCCCCTTTGACAATCGTGAAAAGGGTTAGGTGGCCTTCTTCACCACTGTACATCAACCGATTGATGCCCGCCATGAGAGGATTGCCGATCAGTTGTGCTTTGCGATACCGCGAAATGCCGGTACTTTCGACAATCGTCACTCCTGTCACGCCGATATTTTCCCAGGCGCTGAGGACATCGTCGAGGTAGTCAGGGTTATCGAGGACAAACATAAGCATGTGCATAAAGGACTCCTTGAAGGGGGATTGGGTTTCTTCCATCAGGGATGTGCGGAAGGGTGCGCGGCGGCTTGGGCTTCTTGAATGAGGGCGTCAATTTGTTCGAGTAGGGTGTCCAGGTGAATGGGTTTGCGTGTGACAATGTCAGGGAGGGGGGGGAGGGGAGGCGGCTCGGGGAGGGGGGCGCCGGTCAATTCTTCATAACGGGAGCGAAATTCACTGCTGGGGGTGTGTTCGTAGAGGTGGGCATACAGCTCGGCCGCGCGGGCACGGTGGAATTCGTCGGTGGGGTCGAGTTTCCAGATTTCGTAATGGATGGGGGCTTCTTGTTCTTCATCGCCGTGGAAGTGTTCCAGCCAGGTGTCCCGAAGGTGGTGCAGTTGGGCGATGGCGGTTTGGGCGTCTTTGAGGCCGAGGTCTACCTGGGTGCGGAGCCGTGCAATTTGAGCTTCAAACTGCACAACGACGTTATCGACATCTGCCGCAAGTTGGATGGCTTCGCCGTACATGTCTAACGCGTCTTCGGGTTTGCCGATGGCGTTGAGCAGGTTGCCCCGGTCAAAATAAAAGCCGGAAAGTTCGTGGAGGGCTTCCATGATTTTGCCCAGCGTGATTGCGCGGGATAACATGGCTTCGGCTTCGGCAAACTGGCCTAATTGCATGTAGGCAAGGGCCATTTTGGAGGTAGAGAAGCTGACGCCCCATAGCTCGCCCAGTTCCAGGGCAGTGTGGAGATGCATGGCCTGACAAGCAAGCATGGCGGTGAAATCCCCGGTGTACCAGTAAAGATTGCCAATGTTGCCGATGACCAGCCCCACCCCCTGCCGGTCGCCCACTTCCTGCGCGATTTGCAGACTCCGATAGTAGCGGGTGAGCGCTTCGGAATACTTCCCAATTTCCAGGTAGACGTTGCCCATGTTCATAATGATGATTCTTTCCCCGACGCGGTCCCCGATTTGGCGGGCGATCTTTTGGCTTTGTTCATAGGCTTCCAAAGCCCGATTGTAATCGCCGCGGGTTTTATAAATCAGCCCAATATTGCCGGTGGCCCGGAAGGCGCCATTTTGATTGCCGATTTTTTCGGAAACCTGATGACATTTTTCAAAACAGCGCAGGGCGGCATCGTAGTCACTCTGCCGCCAGTGGATGCTCCCAATCAGCCGGAGGGCAAAATCCACTCCGGTGAGGTCATTGAGTGATTCGAAGATGGTTTGGGCTAGTTGTAGAGCTTCCAGGGCCTCGAGGTGTGCCCCTTTGCGTGAGAGGATATCGCCCAGGGCGCGGTGGGCATGGGCAAAATCTTGGCGGTTGCCTAATTTTTCTGCGAGGGCAATCGCCTCGCGGACCAGGTGTTCGGTTTCATCCCAATTGCCGACCAGTTGTAAGACATCCCCCAGGCGCAGGTAAACGCCCACCTTTTCTTCATCCGGCAGAAGGGGCAAAAGCCGCCGATAATAATCGATGGCCGCATCATTGGCAAAGGCTTGTTGGGCGGCGTAGCCAGCTTTTTGAAAATATTCGCGTTGTTTGGCGGTGTTTTGGCCCACGCCATAATGATAGGCCAACACATTGAGGAATTGTTCTAACTCGGCAGGGTATTGGGTTTCGATGTAATGGCCGACTTGTTCGTGCAACATTTGCCGGGTGGAAACGGCCAGACTTTCGTAAGCGACTTCCCGCGTCAGAATGTGCTTAAACAAATATTCAAGCTCCGGCTCGGGTTTGTCGAGGGGGGTGATTTCCAGGCGATCCAGATGTTCCAGTTGGGCTTTGATTTGTTCCGAGGTGCCCAATTGGGGGTAAATGCCCCATAACCACGAGGCCTTAAACAAACGGCCAATGACACTGGCCACTTTCAGCGTGGTTTTGGGGCCTTCGGCAAGCTGATCAATACGGCTGATGATCAAACTGTTCAAACTATCGGGCAAAATCAGGGTTTCCAGCGCATGGACATCGGTCGGATCAATGCCCCGATCATGAATCAGGTTGAGCATTTCGTCGATAAAGAAGGGATTCCCCCCGGCCTTGTCCACCGTGCGTTCCACAAACGCCGCGGGGATTTCGACCTTGCGAAAGAGTTGATCGAGCTTCATCTCGATGAGTTGTGCCGCTTCCTCGGGCGTGAACTCATCCAAACGGATTTCCGTAAAATGTCCGAATTGCAGAACGTGCGGTTGAATGTTCCCCGTTTCGGGCGGGCGATAAATGACGACGATCAGCACCGGCAGGTCAGCGATATTCCGCGCGACGACTTCTAACAAATCGTTGGAGAGGGGGTCAATCCAATGGCAGTCTTCGAGGACAAACAACACCGGCCCGCTCTGAGCTTGATGCCGAATACAATCGACCAGGAGATTTTCCAGCGAACCTTTCCGAATGCGGGCATCCATCGCCTGCGTGATGTCGTTGTGGGGAATTGGGAGATTGATGGCTTCCCGAAGCAACGGCGCGCGGAACACAATTTCCGGGTTGACCTGGCTCAAAAAGCGCTCCACCTGGGCGATCTGCGTTTCGAGAGAGGTTTGCGAGTCCAGGCCAAAAAAGTTCCGCAAGATGTTTTGCCAAACCAAATAGCTGTTTTTTGTCCCGTGCGAAACACATTCCCCGCCGAAGCCGGTCATGCCTTCCGCCAACGCCAACCGGATGATCTCCGCCGAAAGGCGCGATTTGCCCATCCCAGCCTCTGCTGTGATGCCAAGAAGCTGACCACGCCCTTCCAACACCCGGCGAACCACGCGTTGGGCAAGTTTCATCTCGGTGCCCCGCCCCACCATGGGCAACCCATATTGCATTTCCTGAAACCGCACGGTTGGCTGGTTTTTTTTGCCGCGCAGGGCGTGAATCTTGATCGGGTCGGTCTTCCCTTTCACTTGAATGGCGGGCAAGCTTATCCAGGTAAAGCCTTCCCCCTCTCCGAAGGTATCTTCGGCGATCAAGACTTGCCCAGACTGGGATGCTTGCATCAACCGGGCCGAAAGGTTGACCACATCCCCCATCACCGTATATTCCTGACGCATCGAGGACCCCACCAGCCCACAATACACAAAACCCGTGTTGACACCAATCCGTACCGGAAACCCTTCGATCTCCTGCAAATCCAGGGCACACTGAAGTGCGCGCTCCACATCATCTTCGTGGGCAATCGGGGCACCAAACACGACGATATATTTGCTCCCTTTGTCCCCCATGTCAATTTTGTTTAAATAACCGTCGTAGGAATAGATGATTTCGACCACTTTCGAGAAGTAGCGTTGAAGCGTGTCCCCTACTTGGGGATCGTGGTCATAATCCAAATTTTCAAAGCGCACGAACAGTACGGTCACTTTGCGATGTTCATTGATAAAGCTCATCAGGTCTTCACGCACGCGCTGGCTGATGGTCGGGTGCAAAAACATGGAAACCGTGCGGATCGCGTTCTCGGTCAGGGCGCCCAACTCTGGCCGGGAAACGGTGGAAGGGCGGAGACACATCCCCGTCACCAATCCGAACTCGGCGCGTCGCTCCGGGACTTCTATCCCTTCGGCCATCGACAACAGGGCTTCGTGAACCACCACTTCCCCGCGGGTGGCGTGATGTTCGGCTTCAGCGCATTGATCGAGGGCGCGCCCCGCAAGGATATATTCCAGGCGCACGTCCGGATTCCCTACCACGGTCGAGAAGAGGGTTCCGGCGGCCAGGCCCGCTTTCATCGCCAGTTCAAAGGTCCCCGCGCTAGTTGGGATCGCTTTGTAATCGGACATTCGGGCTTGCATGTCCAGGGCGCATTGCACGGCTTGTTGCACAACCAGGGTTTGGTTTTCGGGGGTGTAGGGGAACAACACGGTCATCGCATCGCCCCCAAACTTACTGATGATGCCGCCATATGAGCGAATCAGGGCAATCATCGGTTCGAAATACCGGTTGAGAATGGTCGTTAATTCCTCGGTGCCCCCGCGTCCGCTTTTGCCCAACGCTTCGCTGATGGCGGTGAACCCGGAAACGTCCGCGAATAAAACAACGGCCTCAAAGCGCCGGGAATGTTCGAGGAGGTTTGCCGTGGGGTCTGCAAGGAGTTGTTCTATGATGTAGTCGGGGATGTAAGATTGCCAGTTCGCCATAGACACGTCCAAAAAATGGTAACTATTTACGGAGGGTAGTTCCAAAAAAACGATGGTAGGGGGAAATTTCTGAAGTTTGGCTAGGGGAATTCTGAAAAGGCCTAAAATGCGAACTTCGGGAATTTGTTCGCGCCAAACATTGAGAGGATACCAAAAAATGTCCGTTTAAGTGCCCCAAATCTTATCGCATATCCTCCACAACGGAAACCCAGCAATTCATTTTGAACGAACGGTGGGTCAAAAAAATGAAGGTGTGGGGGTTGGCCCCCACACCTTCATTTTTGGCACTTTACCATCACCGTCTGGTGTTGACGGTGGGAAAGCGTTGATCGCCTGTTACATATCTGGGTGACTGTTTGCGCTCCCTTTATCGAACAATGAGGGGCAAGTAGATGGTTTCATCGCCGGGAGGGGTTGGGATATTCACATCACTGCCCGGGTTGTTGTCCACGACCTGCAAGGTCTGATCCCCACCTTTGACATGGCCCTGAACCTCATCAATCGAGAGGGGTGTGTCCAAACTGCCTCCCGTGCTGGTTTCAAACCAATAGCTGGTGTTTTCATACCCATACACATCGAATTGATACAGACCTGGGGCATTGACCCCCGTATCGATGATCACTTGTTCAAACGGTTCCCCGCCAAACGCCGCCGCCGCTAACGTGCCATCCGGTGCCCAGACGTAAAGGTCCGCATCCCCGGTCAGGGAGGTCAGATCGACTTGCAGGAAACTGGCGGGCAACAAAGGTAGCCGGTAGATTTGCCCGTCATCATGCCCAATATGGTTTTTGGCCGCAATTAAGTTGATCAGGCTGGTGAAAGGTTGGGAGATATTGCCTTCTTGATCGGACACCCACGCCTGGAGATAATGCACCCCCGCGACGGGCGCCAACACCCAGTTAAAGTCTTCGCTCGCAGAATCGAATGGCAACCAATTACTGCGATTCACCGGGTACCAGTCTCCCAGGTTGCGGTCGAAGACATATTCGATGTAGTAGATGTAATCCAGCCCGCTCCCGACATCGGAGGCAGTGGTGTTCAGCAAAACGGCGGGCACGGCAGTGATCCAAGCGCCGCCGTTGATTGTGAGGGCCGAAATTACAGGAACTTCCGAATCGGTGGAGGCGGGTAACACCGCAACGTATCGGTCTATCTGATTATTGCTCGCAATCGTATCGGTGAGCAGGTCCGACGAAGAGATGTCTAACGTCAGGTGATAGTCTCCGGCCAGGGCAGGGTTCCACGGGAAGGTGATGGAGATGGTGCCGTTGGGGCTGATCACGCCAGAACCGCCGAGGGTAATATCCGGGCCAAGCTCGCCGCCAGAAACCCCGAGGTTGACATCGACGCTGACCTGTCCACTGCTGAAAGGCGCTTCTTCGCCCGTGCGACGGCGCACTGTCAACCCCACGATCACGTCATCCCCTTCGCGCGGGGCGGCAGGAATGGTGAAGAAGTCAAAGTCGAACGCGCCCAGATCGTCTGCGGTGGTCCAGTCCAACGATTCGTATGCCATGGACAGGGTGTCGCTGATGCCCGCGGGGTTCACCAAGCGAACATCGTAAACGCCCGCCGGGGTGCCATAGGGTACCAACGCGCGCACCAGGTTTTCCGAAACAAAACTGGGGGTTTCCAACGGGTAGATGAGGAGCGGATTGTTCGAGTCAATCAGTTCGCCCGTCATGCCGGGAACAAACCCGTCGCCCGCAATGTTGAGCATCATCGCCCGGTCGTTGGCGCCCATGTGGGGAACGACGGCATCCACCTTCAGGGCATCAGGATCGTAAACGATCAGGCCTTTAAACAGGGTATCGAGATTTCCGGCTGTGTTTTGGGCAAGGAGCGTGTACTCACCCGTTTCAAAGTCGGAGGGGATGGTGACTTCCAGGATGGCATCCGGGTGGCCCGCTTCTTGAGTGAAGGAGATGGGTGTCCCGTTGAGTAAGAGTTGGGTAATGGGCAAAAAGTTTGCGCCAAATACCTGTATGGTGCCCCCTGCATCGCGGTCTACCACATTGGGGACTACTTTATCCAGGTAAACATTGTCATCCCCAGGAGCAAGAACCCGGACAAACGCACTGGTACTGTTGTTGGCGGGGTTATCCTCCACCATAAAGTTCGTCGAAAAGACAAAGTTGGTGGTTTCTCCCGGTTGTAGAGGGTCTACCACGATGAGAATCTGTTCGGCCTGTCCTGGGTCTAGTGCGTCAATCGTACAGTTCACATTCCCGTTGCCTAATTCGAGACAATTAGCCGACTGAGACGGGAGAATGTCCACTACGGCGAGGGTGTTGGGGA
>JABWBV010000295.1 GCA_013359445.1 Anaerolineales bacterium
CTGGTTGGCAGATGTCGGCTTTGGCGCTTCCTTCCTTGAACCCTTGCGGTTAAACCAACGCGCCTCCCAAGCAGACCCCGCCGGAAATTTCCGCATCATCGAGCAGAGGGATGGTTTTGAGATGCAGGAATGGGTTTCTGATCATTTTGAGTCTCAGCATTTCTTCACCCTCACCGCCCACACTTTGCCCGCCTTTGAGGCGATGTGCCACTACCACCAAACATCTCCAAATTCTCATTTCACCCAGAAATTAGTTTGTTCCAAAGCCATCCCAACGGGCCGCCTCACGCTGAGTGGCAAACGATTGATTCGCACACAACAAGGAGCCCGCGAGGAACAAGTGGTAGAAGGCGCCGATGAAATCAACCACCTGCTCGACGTCCATTTTGGCATCAAACTCGCATGAATACACTTTCCTACCGAAAAATTTTCGCTACCTGGTGGCCCCTGGCCGCAAGTTGGCTTTTTATGGGCACGGAACTGCCTATGATAAGTGCGGTAATGGCGCGATTGGCCGACCCCAAAATCCATCTCGCCGCGTATGGTGGCGTGGTTTTCCCGTTGGCATTGATTATCGAAGCGCCGATCATTATGCTCCTCGCGGCCTCAACCGCCCTGAGCAAAGATACCGCCTCCTTCCAAAAAATCTACCGCTTTATGATGTGGGCGGGTGGAGCATTAACCGCGCTCCACTTTCTGATTGCCTTCACCCCTCTGTATTATCCGGTCGTCGTTCGGTTGATGGGGGTCCCCGACGAAATCGTGGAACCCGCGCGGGTGGGGTTGATGATCATGATCCCGTGGACATGGACGATTGCCTACCGCCGGTATCACCAGGGGGTGCTGATCCGGTTTGGGTATTCACGGGCGGTGGGGGTGGGCACCGCAATCCGTTTGGCCGCCAACGGTGCAATGTTGGCTTTTCTCGTTTTGTTAGATCGGGGGAATCCTGCACTTACTTTGCCCGGCATCGTAGTGGGCACCAGTGGCATTTCGGCGGGAGTGATTGCTGAGGCGATTTATGCCGGTCTGCGCGTGCAACCTGTGTTGAAAGGCGAACTCCGCCAGGCGCCCACGGTCCACCCTGTCCTCACGTGGCGCACCTTTTTCGCGTTTTACATCCCCCTGGTGATGACTGCAGTGATCAACATGCTGGCCCAACCCGCCACCCCCGCGGCCATCAGCCGGATGCCTTTTGCCCTGGAATCGCTTGCGGCCCTGCCGGTAGTGAGTGGGCTGGCCTTTATGTTTCGGAGTATGGGGTTTGCCTACAATGAAGTTGTTGTAGCCCTGTTAGATCATCCTGGCTCGACCGCCCTTTTGCGCCGGTTTGCCAATCTCCTCGCCGTGATTACCACGTTGGGCTTGATCTTGATGGCAGTGACGCCGTTATCTAGTTTTTGGTTTGTACAAATTTCGGGGCTAGACCCTGAACTCGGGGCGCTGGCGCGGGGAGGGCTGTTGGCAGCGGCGCTTTGGCCGGGGTTAAGTGTCCTGCAAAATTGGTATCAGGGGGTGTTGGTCAATCAACGGAAGACCTACCATGTGACCATTTCCGTCGTGATTCTGGTTGCCACCACTCTGTCCGCCTTGGTGATCGGGACCGCGATGAAACAATTCGTGGGGCTATATGTGGGGATCAGTGCCTTTGTGATTGGTCAAGCGGCGCAAGTGGCCTGGTTGTGGTGGGCCTCGCGCCCTGTGCTGGCAGCCACTGCCGCGCGCGATGCGAGGATCGAAGAAGGGCTGGCCTTACCAGCAATTGCCGATTGAAATGCCCAACGCCTACCGAAGATGTCCCCCACCGAAAAACAAACCCTATTGACCATCGATTATCTCCTTGCAGGCACGCCGCGGCAACGCGCGGCGTATCGCGTGTTAACCCAGGCGGGCATTTTCGAGCATCTGGCGACTTACCATCCTACATTAACAGGCACAATCCCGTTGGACATTGATATTCCAGGTAGTGATTTAGATATTTTGTGCGAAGTGTATGATTTTGCCCCTTTTGCCGCCTTGGTCCAAACCCATTATGGACACTTGCCGGACTTTTACCAAAAAACCAAAGCCCTCAACGGGACCCCTGCGCATATTTCGCGGTTTTCGTACCCCGCGTCACCCTTCCCTATTGAAATCGTCGCCCAGCCGGTCCCGGTGAGGGAGCAACGGGCCTTTCGCCACCTGTGCGCGGAGGCCGCCCTGCTCGCGCAAGGTGGTGCCCCCGCGCGGGCCGCGATCCGCGCGCTGAAGCTGTCCGGGGTCAAGACAGAGCCAGCGTTTGGTCAATATTTTGGGCTAGAGGGTGATCCGTTTCAAGTTTTATTGGAACAGGTACAATAATATTTCCTCGCAGGTTTGGCAATTCGGCGAAAACCAAGCCGTCGCGGGTTTAGGAGGGGTCTCAGGAATGTGAACGACAATTCAAGTGCAATGTACTTAAACTTTCGCTGGTTCTTAAGAAAGTTATGATTGGTTATTACTCAACTCACCCTTTTTGGGGAAGTTACTTCTCTACGCTTGAGCCGTGACGATGGTTGTTCAAAAATGGTTTTTGTGGATGTAATGGAATGATGCCCTTTCAATTTACCCTTTATACAGTCCCTCTATTCGTGGCGGCGCTTCTCTCACTGGGCGTGGCCGTTTATGCCTGGAACCGGCGAACGATTCCCAGTGCATTTTCGCTCTCGCTGTTATCCTGGTTTGTCACGTTATGGTCTCTCGCTTATGCGTTGGAAATTGCGGGAGCCGATTTTGAGACTAAAATTTTTTGGGGAAAAGTGCAATATCTGGGCATTGTCTCAACCCCTGTTTTTTGGGTGACTTTTGCACTCCAACAAACCCAACGCACAAAATATCTCACCCGACGAAATATTGCCTTACTCTTCGTCTTGCCTGTCATTACCACTGGGTTGGCCTTTACGACCGAAAGACATGGACTCATTTGGAGTGACATCGGGCTTTTCCAAGCGGGGAATTTGTCTGTGCTGGAAGTGTCTCACGGGCCGTGGTTTTGGGTGCATACCGCGTATTCCTATCTCCTTTTGTTGTCTGGCACCCTGCTGGTCGCGCAAACCACCTACCGTAGCAAAGGGATGCTGTACCAACGGCAAATCGCGGCTTTGTTGCTTGCGTTAGGAGCACCCTGGGTGGGGAATATTATTTATCTGGGGGGCTGGAGTCCTTTTCCGGGGTTAGACCTGACCCCCTTCAGTTTTACGATTACCACCCTTGCGTTTGCCTGGGCAATTTTCGATTTTCGCTTGTTTGATCTGGCCCCGATTGCCCGCGAACGGGTTGTGGAGGGGATGGCAGATGCCATGTTTGTGCTTAATCAGAAAAACCAATTGGTCGATCTGAATCAGGCGGCGCGGGTGTTGCTCGGGATGCCGGACGGGTCTGGGATCATTGGACAATCCGCCGCGCAGGTGTTTTCCCGTTGGCCGAACTTGATTGCGCGGTTTGGCAATGTTGCCGAGGCCCAAACCGAATTGACCGTGGGGGCGGGGGAAGAGACACGCTATTTTGATTTGCAAATTACTGCACTGGCAGGGGACAACCCCCAACAAACGGGCCGATTATTCATTCTTCGTGATATTACTAACCGTAAAAACGTCGAAATAGCCCTTCGCGAAACCGAGAACCGCTACCGAACTCTGGTCGAGAGTCTCCCTGCGGCCACCTATATCGATGCGCTTGATGACCTTGCCACCACCCTCTACATCAGCCCACAGATTGAGCAAATGGTCGGGTTCACCACCGAGGAGTGGATCAACAACCCTGGCCTGTGGGCAGAACGGTTGCATCCTCAAGATCGGGAGCAAGTTGTGGCGGCCAACATTCACCATAACGCCACAGGCGAACCCTTTGTGATGGAATATCGCTTGATTGCCAAAAATGGAGAGGAAATTTGGGTGCGCGATGAAGCGGCCATCGTACGCGATGAAACCGGCAAGCCCAAATGGTCGCAAGGGGTTTTCTTAAACATCACCTCCCGCGTTCAGACCGAACAAGCCTTGCGCGAAGTCCAATTGAAATATCAAAGTCTGGCTGAGCAGATTCCGGCGGTTACTTACATTGACGCCCCCGATGAAACGGCGACAGCTACTTACATCAGCCCACGGATTGAAACGATTTTGGGTTATCCCATACGTGAATGGGAAAATGACCCCCATTTCTGGCATAAAGTTGTTTACCCAGAAGATTATGCAGTTGCCGCGCAATTAATTACGCAAACCCTGCAAGAAGGGCAAGCTACTGCCGAATATCGAATGGTGGCGAAGGATGGGCGACTGGTTTGGATTCAGGATGAGTCCGTGATGATTCGGAACGAGGCTGGACAGCCGCTCTGGGTTCAGGGGGTAATGATTGACATCACCGAGCGCAAACAGTCTGAGGAAGCCGTTAAAGAACTCCAACACCGTTATCAGAATCTCGCTGAAAAAATCCCCGCGACAATTTATATTGATGCGTTGGATGAGGACGGAAGCAACGACTACATCAGCCCCAAAATCGAAAGTCTTTTAGGGTATCCAGCCGAAGTGTGGAGGGATGATCCAAGTTTTTGGCATAAAGTTGTACACCCGGATGATTATGATCTTGCGTTTACGAGTATTCGCAATACGATAGACAAAGGTAGCACAACGGTTGAATATCGGATGGTAGCGAAAGATGGTCGCGTGGTTTGGATGCAAGACGAAGCGGTGCTGATCCGGGATGAACAAGGCCAACCCTTCTGGGTCCAGGGTGTCTTGTTCGATATTTCTAAGCGCAAACGAGCAGAAGCCACGCAACAGGCGTTTTTGGATGACATGAAAGCCTTGCAAGAAATCCATTTGACCCTGTCCGTGATCGAAGATTTGGACAACTTATACATTCAAATGGTGTCCCTGGCACAAGCTCACCTGGGCTTTGATCGGCTTGGCCTGTTTGCTCTGGACCATGCCAGCAACCAAATTATGGGAACCTTTGGGGTGGGCGCGACAGGGGAAATTCGGGATGAACGGTATTACCATGAAAACATCACCGACGAACACTGGACGCTGGAAATTTTTAATGCCCCCAAACGGACCAAACTGTGGGAAAACGCGCCCCTTTACGATGATGCGGTGGAGGTAGGGCAAGGCTGGAAAGCCGCCACCACACTTTGGAATGGACGCCACGCAGTGGGCTACATGGTCTGCGACAATTTTATCTCCCGCAAAGACCCCCGCCCCTACGAAACCGAACTACTCGCCATTCTGGGGAGTATCTACGGCCATCTGATCGAACGGAAACAAACTGAAGAGTTATTACAGGCGAGTGAGGCGCGTTTCCGCCAGATTATCGAAAACGCCAGTGATATTATTTACAGAACCGATATCCAAGGGCATTTTGTCTATGCCAACCCCACCGCATTGCGAACGATGGGTTATCATGACGAACAAGAAATCTTGGGGCGGAATTTCCTGGAGCTTTGTGTTCCTGAAGAGCGAGAACACCTCCGTGAGGCCTACCAAAACCAATATAGGACCAAAACGCTAAACACCTATTATGAATTTGAAGCCATCACTGCAAATAATCGGACCATCTGGGTGGGGCAAAATGTCCAGCTGATTTTCGACGACAACCAGGTAACAGGTTTTCAGGCGGTTGCACGGAATATCACCCAACGCAAAAAAGCGGAAGCGCAGGCGGCAGAACGCGCCGCGCAATTAACAACGATTAACCAGTTAGGGCGTGCGATTGTGAGCACGTTGGACATCCCCAAAATTTGTATCGCAACCCAAACAGCGGTCGAAGCGTTGATGCCAATGGATGCTTTTTATATTTCGTTGTATGACGAAACAACGCGCGAAATTCAAGATGTGTACCTGTTTGATGATGGGAAGGTTTGGCCAAACTCGCGTGGCCCGCTCTCCGAACATGGGCTGGCAGGCAAGGTCATTCAGTCGGGGGTGCCTTTACTAATCGAAGACGATTACACCCCGGAAGTCCCGCTCGAAGGTAAAGTATTGTTTGGGGCGGCGCGCGATACCCGTTCTGTGATGGTCGTCCCCTTGATTATAGAGAACAAAATCATCGGGGCGATCTCGACCCAACATTATGAACCAAATAAATATCAGGCGTCCCACCTGGAATTGCTGGAATTGTTAAGCAACCAGGTTGCGATCGCCCTCCAAAACGCGCAATATCAAACATAATCACACAAAACGGGTTTCCATAGCGGCGGGAACGTTGAATTTCTTGCAGAGCCAGGTCTAAAATATGGCGCCGGGTATATGCCCCGGTCAGTGCGTCAACCGTGGCAAGCTGGCGAACCTCCTCAAAAAGGCGGGCATTTTCGAGGGCAATCGCGGCCTGTCCTGCAAACGCCGCCAAACGTCCCGCGTGCTCCGGTTGGAAAAAGTCCGGCTCTTGTTTCTCCAGAGAAATGATCGCCATCACCTTGCCATTATAATGAATCGGCGCCCCTGCCCAAGAGCGGAACAATGCATGGGTTTTAAGGGTGACCCAATCTGGTGCATCGGCAGTGTTTGAAATAATCAAAGGAAGCTGGGTTTCGACCATGCGTCGCAAATTAGGTGTTTTTGCGATTTCTAATTCCACGGTTTGCACATACTTATCCAATTCTTCGCCGAACTGCTCATACCCTCGCGTATATAAAACCCGCGAGATCCCGTTTTCAATCCCAAAAATATTTCCGGCATCATACGGCACCACGCGTTGAAGTAAATCTAAAATTCGGGTCAAAAGGGTCGAAACACTCAAACTGGCACTCAATAATGTACTAATTTCCACCAACGCCAGAGAAAGTTGATGCTTTTCACGTTCAGCCTCAAACAGGCGGACTTTTGCTAACCCAAGTGCCACTTGTGCCGCCGCCCGTTCACCGCGTTCAACATCCTCTTCAGTGAAAAAATGGTGCTGATTATAAGAAATGATCGCCGCCCCAAGTCTCCGATTATCCGCAATCAAAGGCAACGCAAGAATCGAGCGCGATTGGAATTCTGCCGCGATAAGGGGGTTGGCATGAGGGGAGTGAAGCACATCTTCCACGAAGATCACACGCCCGGCTTGTAACACCGTCTCGGTCAACGTCGGTTCCCCAGACGCAGGATGCGCCATCGTGCGATACGTGTCTCGCAAAGGGCCAGACGCCGCCATAGGGACCGGCAACCGATTGATTTCATCCCATAAAGTAATAAAACATGCCTCCGCCTCAAAAAATGCCATCAGTTGGTCCGCCAATTCCTGACAAAGCCCATCGAGATCATTGGTTCTTAAGGCACTTAAAGTGATTTCATTGAGGAGCGATAGATTTCGGGCACGCTGTTGCAAATGTTGTTCCGCCCGTTTTTGTTTGGTCAGGTCTGTCAAGGCCACAATATATTTGTCTTCCAGCAAAACAAGCGAAAACCGCACAAACCGGTGCCGCCCATTTTTACAAATCACCTCCGCCTCAATGGGAATAAACCCCGAACTATCTTGAACATCCGAATGAAAATGTGCGCGCCATTCCTGCCGAATTTGTTCACGATGACCCTCACTCACAAAGGCCAATTCCCACCAATGATCAAACGTAGGAATATCTTGTGCCTGGTAACCAAAAAGCTCCGAAAAACGCAAATTAACGTACAAGAGCCTGTGATCATACCCAAAAATCATCATCGAAATTGGGGTATTCCAAACCAATTCCCGAAACTGTCGCTCACTCCGGCGCAAGGCCTTTTCATTTTGTTTTCGTTCGGAAATATCCTCTTTAACCGCCACAAAATGGGTGATTTGCCCATTATTATCCATCACGGGCGCAATCGTCAAATGCTCATCGTAAAAATCACCCCCCTTTTTACGATTCACCAACTCCCCTTGCCAAACCCGCCCAGCCAGAATCGTGCTCCACAACTGCTCATAAAACGCCCGATCTTGTTTCCCTGACTTAAAAATCCGCGGATTTTTTCCCACGACCTCCTCAAAACTGTATCCCGTCATCGCTTCAAGTGCGGCATTGACCCACTGAATTCTGCCCTCCCAATCGGTAATCACAAACCCATTTGCCGCCGAGCGTAAGGCCGCACTTTGTAATCGCATTTGGCTTTCCGCTTCTTTACGCAATGTAATATCTTGAATCAAGACCAAAGCGGCCTCTTCCCCCTCAAAACTCATCAAACCAAGTTTGACCTCTACCGGTAAACTCACCCCATCCTTGCGACTAAGTTGTGTTTCAAAAAGAAAAGGTTGCGAATCGCCCCCCACCCGTCGCGAAAAACCATCCACAAGCGGTTGAACATGTTCCGGGGGAATAAAATAACTAAATTCGCGATACAAAATATCCCCCGGCAAATATCCCGTCATCGCCAACAAGCGCGGGTTGGTATACACGATCAAATCCCCCTTTACAATCGCAATCCCATCCTCGGCTTGCTCCGTCACATTACGATACAACGCCTGGCTTG
>JABWBV010000296.1 GCA_013359445.1 Anaerolineales bacterium
AGGGAGCGTTTGACCAACTCAAGCCGGTTTTCCATATCCATCGAACCGGAAACGTCAATGACAAAGGTCAGAGAAGCGGGTTTGCGTTGCCATTCGGGGATTTCGTAGCCCTGAATGCCAATGCGGATCAGGTGGGTGCCGTCGTTGGCGAACGGGGAGGGTGCGCCGTCCGCGTAAATCCCAAAGGCGACATCGGGAGGGGTTGGGTAACCCTGTTCGAAGGAGTTGATGAATTCTTCGGGGCGAATGGCCTCCGCGGGGGGGAGCAGGCCATCGTTCACATAGCGGCGGGCGACGCTGTAGGAGGCGGTGTCCACGTCAATGGCAAAGGTAGAGAGGTGATCTTCGTAGGTGTCTACATAGGGGTTGAGGCCGTAATCCTGGAAAAAGTTATCGACGGGCGGCGTGGCTTCGCCGATGGGCGGGAGGGTGGTGTTGGGGGCTTCGGCGGCGGGTTCTTCAACCGCAGGGTTTCCATTTGGGGCAGTGGTCGTGATCACCACCTCAACAGGTTCACCTTCGACGATTTCTGTCACCATCACGGTTTCGACCACGGTGATGGTCTCCGGGGTGGCGGCAGGTTGACAGGCACTCAACACGAGTGCGGCGCTCAACATGAGCACAAGGACAAAAAAGTGGGAAAGGGTTGTTCGACTTTTCATGGGCGTTCTCCTATGGAAAAAAGTTTTTTTACGTTACCCATAGGATACAAGCCACTGCGACTTTCCGCTTGACGCCCGGTTGACAGCGAGTTGATAAATGGTTGACATTTCTTTGACACCTGCGTTAGAGTCCGTATGTGGAGCCTACACCATGTCTCACATCCTTCTGATCGAAGACGATTCCGCCATCGCCCAAAGCCTGCAAGATGCCCTGAAATTTGAAGGGTACACCGTGACCTGGAAATCCACGGGCCAGGAGGGGGTGCGGGCCGCGAAAGCGCACCTGCCCCATCTGATTCTGCTCGACGTGCGCCTGCCGGACGGGTGGGGGTTTGACGTGTGCCGCCAACTGCGCCAGGCGGGTTTCCATGCCCCGATCATCATGCTCACCGCTCAACAAGAAGCGATGGACAAAGTCCTCGGCCTGGAAATGGGTGCGGACGATTACGTCACCAAACCTTTCAATTTACGGGAACTGTTTTCGCGCATCCGTGCCCAATTGCGCCGCGCCTACGGAGAATATGCCCAACCGAACGCGAACGTCATTTCCATCGGGGATGTGACGCTGGATATGAACCAGGGCCAAGCATTTCGCGGCCCCCGGTCGCTCAACCTCACCCCCACCGAATATCGCCTCCTCGTGTACCTCACCCAAAACCGGGGCATCGCTCTCACCCGCACCCAAATTCTGGACGCGGTCTGGGGATACGCCCCCGATCTGGAAGAAGAACGTACGATCAACGTTTACATCCGCCGTTTGCGCGAAAAAATCGAACTCGATCCGGGCAAACCCGCCCTGATTTTGACCGTGCCGGGGATTGGGTACCGATTGGTGGGGTAATCTCCGCCCGATCAATTCCAGGAAAACCAATAGAAGCGGGTATACTTGGATGAAAATATGCGAATTTATGATAGAGGTTATTCATGTCCACTTCCAATTCAGGTTTTTTTGGCAATTTTAAACAAGGTTTTCAAACCGGTTGTTGGCTCATCTTTATGAATGTGGTGTTCATTGGCTTGTTGGCAGGGGGGGGCTACATTTCGTACACCAATTACCAACTCCGCACCCAGGGCGCCAGCACCACTGGAACCGTCGTCCGGCTCGAAGAAAGTTCCAGTGACGGAAGTACATCGTAGTCCCCGGTTTTCCAATATGCAGTCAACGGGCAAACTTACGAATTTGAAAGTCAGAATTCATCCAGCCCGCCCACTCACCGCGTGGGCGATCAGGACACCATCTTTTACGATCCCACAAATCCCCAAAAAGCCCAAATCGATTCCTTTATGGATATGTGGTTGGCGCCTGGTCTGCTCCTGTGTTTTGGGGGTGGCGGTTTTATTGCCGTCAACCTCGGCACGATTGTCTGGCTAGTTTGGCGCAAAAGACAATAACCCGGCAAAAAGAAATCGCAAAAAAATATCGGCGCGGGATGGTCCGCGCCGATATTTTTTTGGGGAGATTACAAAACTGTAATCTCCCTTAAACCTGTTCGAAACCTGGGGGAAATAAGATAGCTATTAATCCGTACTTCGTATTTCGCCCCCCTTTCGCAATACGAAGTACGCCTCACGCAAAGGCTATCTATGAAACGTACCGTTTTCCTCATTCTCTTCATCCTCATCCTCGTCTTCGGCGCGGGCTACTACGGATTCACCACCACCGCCCCCGAACCCACCCCCACCGTTTTTGAAGCCCCGGAAACCGTCCCCGCCTCAATTTGTAATGTCTCTCAATCCGTGGCCGCACCGGGGAAACTCGTCAACACCTCCTACACCACCCTCCAAATGCCCAGCAACGGCAGTCTGGCGGAACTCAATGTCCTGCCTGGGGACACCGTCACCGCCGGGCAGTTACTGGCTCGCCTGAACGGGCAGGAAGACTACGAAGCCGCTGTCACCGCCGCCGAACTCGAAGTCCTCCTGGCTCAAAAAGCCTACGACGACCTTTTCGCCAACGCCGACCTGAAACTCGCCGAAGCCCAACTCAATCTTGTCAACGCCCAGGAAACGGTCGCCAACGCCGAACAAGCCCGCACCCGCCTCGATGCCCCCCGCGCCGACGACCTCAACCTCCAGCAGGCCGAAGCCCAATACCTCCTCGCCAAAGAAGCCTACAAAGAAGCCCTCAAAGCCTTCGATGCCGTAGACCATAAACCCCTCACCAACCCCGACCGCATTTTCGCCCTCCAACGCCTGACCGCCGCCGAACAAGAGATGGACCTCAAACTCGCCACCTGGAACTGGCTGTTGCTCCCCGCCCCGGAAACGGACATCACCCAGGCCGACGCCGAACTCGCGCTCGCACAGGTTCAACTCGCCGTTGCCCAACAAGCCTACGACGCCGTCCTGGCCGGACCGGATGATCTGGACATCCAACTCGCAGAAGCCAAAATCGCCGATGCTCAGGCCAAGCTGACCACTGCCCAGGCCGCCCTCGAAAGTCTCGCCATCCTCGCCCCGTTTGATGGCATCGTGGTCGAAGTCAAAGCCAACCCCGGCGAAACGCTCCCCGCCGGAAGTAGTCTCCTCACCCTCATTGACCCGCAAGCTATCGAAGTCGAAGCCACCGTCATCGAAGAAGACTACCCCTACGTGGAAGTGGGGCAAAAAGTCCAGCTCTACTTCGACGCCGTCCCCGATGCAGATGTGACCGGCACCATCACCCGCATCCTCCCCACCCGCACCGGCGGCGACCGCCCCCTCTACAACATCTATATTCAACTAAACACCATCCCCGACAAGTTAGCCGAAGGCATGACTGCCGATGCCTCCGTCGTGATCGCCGAACGAAACGAGGTGCTCTGCCTGCCCCGTGGGGTCGTCCGTGCCTCGTCCAGTGGCACCACCATCCTTGACATCTGGACAGGTTCCGAAGTCGAACACCGTACCGTTGAAATCGGCCTCCGCGGCGATGTGCAAGTCGAAATCCTCTCCGGCCTGGAAGAAGGTGAACGGGTGGTGGCGAAATGACAGAGGTCATCCGCACCGAATCCCTCACCCGCACCTACCGCATGGGAACATCCGAAGTTCAGGCTGTCAAAAACGTCAGCTTCACCATCCAGCGCGGGGAATTTGTCGCCCTCATGGGCGCGTCGGGGAGCGGCAAATCCACTGCCTGGACACGCCCAATAGCGGGCATTACTGGCTCGAAGGGGAAGATGTCTCCCGCCTCTCCCCCCGTGCCCGCGCCACCATCCGCAACCGGCGCATCGGCTTCATCTTCCAGAGCTTCAACCTGCTTCCCCGGTTATCTGCCCTGGATAACGTCACCCTGCCGTTGATGTATAGCGGAACGAAAAAAAGCATACGGAAACGCGCGGGGGAAGCGATTGCGCGCGTGGGACTGGCCTCCCGCGCCAACCACCGCCCCAACGAACTCTCCGGCGGTGAACGTCAGCGGGTCGCCATTGCCCGGGCCTTGGTCACCGCCCCGTCGCTCCTCCTCGCCGACGAACCCACTGGAAATCTGGACAGCAAAACCGGTCTCGAAATCATGACCCTGCTCGGCGAACTGCACCGCGATGGCAGTACCATCCTGATCGTCACCCACGACCCGACCGTGGCCGCCCACGCAGACCGGGTGCTCACCATGCAAGATGGGCAGATCGTCCCGTAGTCAGTGGCTAGTGATCAGTAGTCAGTAGTCAGTAATCACTGACTACTGATCACTGCCCACCAAAACACATACCTCCTCCTATGACCCTCCTCAACACCCTCCTCACCGCCCTCCAGGGCGTTTCTGCCAACAAATTGCGCGCGATCCTGACAACGTTAGGGGTCGTGATGGGCGTGGCGTCTGTTATCGCCATGCTCGCGCTGGGGAACGGTGCCCGCGCGGCGGTGGAAGAAGCGTTCCGTTTTCTCGGCTCTGATGAAATCCAGATCAACCCTAAATTTACGATAGATGACGGGGAACTGGCCGCGGCGGGGAAAATTCTCTCTTACGAAGATGGCCTGCTCATGAAGGATGCCGTTCCCCTCGTCGAAAAAGTGGATATGGCCGTCACGTTGAGTGGCAAAATCCGGTTCAAACGCGCGAATATCGAAGTGACCGTTACCGGTGCGACCTCGGACGCGCTCCAAACCCTGGCGGGGTCGGGCACGATTCAGCCCATTGGCTGGCCCGAAGGGGAACCGCTCCGCGCGGAATCCTTTATCGAATACGGACGCCTGTTCACGACCGCCGAAGTGCTCTCCGGGGATTCGGTGTGCGTGCTGGGGTATGACACCGCCCTCGATCTGTTTGCCGGGGATGATCCGCTCGGCGAAACCGTGTGGGTGAACCGTAAACCCTGCCTGGTCATCGGCGTCCTCGCGGAACTGGAATTCACCGACCCCGAAAGCCGCTACCGGGAGAATGCCAACGAAACCTTCCTGATCCCCATCAGCACGGCGATTGACAACCTGTTTGAGGACCCACCGTCTGTCAACCTGACCGCCCACGTCGCCGACGAAACCCAAATGGACGCGGCCAAAGCCCAAATTGCCGCGTACTTACGGGAGCGGCACGCCGTCGAGCAGGACGCAGAAGGCAATTACATAGACGACTTTGACCTCGTAACCCGGAAAGACATTCTCGGTTCCCAGCAGGAGGCGGCGCGGGCGTTTTCCTGGCTGTTGGCGGCGATGGCGACGGTGTCGTTGGTGGTGGGTGGGATCGGCATTATGAATGTGATGCTGGTCAGTGTGACCGAGCGGACGCGGGAGATTGGGGTGCGGTTGGCGGTGGGGGCGCATCCCGGCAACATCATCGCTCAGTTTTTGCTGGAGTCGGTGCTGATTAGCCTGGGCGGGGGGCTGTTGGGGATTGCCGTAGGCGTGCTGGCGACTCCGCTTGCGTCCTCCCTCAACCAGGGACGCGCCTTGCTCGATCCGCAGAGCATCCCCCTCGCGCTGGGCGTGGCGGTGCTGACCGGGGTGGTGTTCGGTCTGTATCCCGCCGTCCGCGCGGCCCGGCTCAACCCGATTGAGGCGTTGCGATATGAATGAGGCGTGATTCGTGAAACGTGATTCGTGAATAACAATTTCGCGCTTCACGAATCACGAATTACGTTTGACACACAAATCCCAAAAAAAATTGAAAGGAAAAAACAACATGGACTCCGAAAACTTAACTCCCGAAAAAAAATCTTCCCTAACCCCGCTCAAATGGATCGGTCTGCTCTTGCTGATCGTGATCCTGGTCGCGGCGGCGTTTGTCGCCGGAAGACTGATGAACCGTACCAATCAACTGGCTGGTCCAGGGGGGCCGATCTTGATAAGTGGCGAAGGCGGCCCGGGCGAGATGATGAGCTTTGCCCTCAATGTCATCCCCGCCGAAGAACTCCCCAAAACCCAACCGGATGCGGTGGGCTTCGTCAATCGCCGGGAGGATAACAGCTTTTTCATCGGGACCGGCGAGATGGGCGTGATCATCTCCGGGGAAGTGACCTCGGCAGATGGCGAAGTTTCGAAGGGGCCAGGCGTCTTCACGAGTGGCGGGAGCGGTGAGGGGGGGACAGAGGTGGAAATCGTCGTCAACAGTGATGCGATTGTGTACAAAGAAGTCACCGCGCCGCCTGCGCCGCCCACCTCCGGCGAACCCCCCGCCGAAATCCAACAAAAAGTCGCCCCCGGTGACATCGAAGAGATTGGTGAAAATAGTTCCCTGACCGTTTGGGGGCGCAAGGTCGGAGACCGGATCATTGCTGACATCCTGTTATACTCGGATGCAATGATGATCATCTCTCCAGCCCCGTAAAAGTGAAATTTCCCATGAACGTTCCCCGCCCTTTCCTCCACTCCCTCCGATTCCAACTGCCCCTGTCCTACGCAGGCATCGCGTTGGTGGCAACGCTGGCCTTAGGGGCCGTGCTCCTGCTCACCCTGCGCGGCTATTATCAGGATCAGGAACGCGCCTACCTGGAGGAAAACGCACGCGCCCTCAGCCCGGCGGTGGCGGAAATGGTGGCCTCCGGGTTATCCCCAGCGGATATTGAGGCGCAAGTCAAAAGTCTGTCCTTTCTTACGATTGCGCGGATTCAGGTGTTGGACGCCGAACGGAACGCCATTGCCGATTCGGGGATCCCGGACGCGTTTCATATTACCAGTTTGACAGGCGGGGGCGGCCCGTCACAAATCTTTGTCGCCCAGATGCCGGCCACCTCGATGGATGTCTCAGGCCCGGCCTCGGATGTCATCATCATCAATTCCAATGGCCCGGTGCCGGACGGAACCTCCATTCCCTTTGAGCGGCCAATAGAGCGGCCAATAAATACATACCCCCCTCCTGTGGGAATGCCCGAATTTACGGTTCAAGGATCAACAGTGGCTGGAGAAGTTGTGGCGGCAGGCGGTGGTGGTGGTCCGGGGGTTGTGACCTTTGCAATTCCCGGGGCATGGTCGTTGTTTGGCTACACTTTCTCGAATGCCGACGGCGAAGTTTCCGCCCAGATGCAAATCGAGCGGTCGAAGGAACATGTGCTCGTTGCCTTGATGGATCAGGCGCGCCAACCCATCGGCTTCCTCGAACTCTCGGAAGGGCCAGCGTATGGGATGGAAATTGTCAAAAGCGTGGCGCGTGCGTGGGCGATTGCCGGACTCCTGGCGGTGATCCTGGCCGCGGGCGTGGGCATCCTGGTCTCGCGGCGGATGGCGGCCCCGGTCCTGGCGCTGACCGCCGTCACCGGGCGGATGGCAGACGGCGACCTATCCGCGCGGGCCACCGTGACCGCCCCAGAAGAACTCGCCACCCTCGGTCAATCCTTCAACGAGATGGCCGCCCGCGTGGAAGACATGATCTCCACCCTCCGCAACTTCGTCTCCGACGCCGCCCACGAACTGCATACCCCCCTCACCGCCCTCCGCACCGATCTGGAACTCGCCGCCGAAACCGCCTCCCCTGCCCCTTCCTCTTTAGAGGCAGGCCTGATCACCCGCGCCCTCACCCAGGCAGATCGGCTCAAAGAATTGGTGGACAACCTGCTCAACCTCTCGCGGATCGAGGCTCGCGAACATCTGCACGCCCCCCTTCACCTGACCGCCCTCCTGCGCGAAATGGCCGAACTCTACGCCTCGCGGGCCGAACAAGCCGGACTCTCCTTCACCCTCACCGGCGCGGAAGTTGAGGCAGAGATCACGGGCAACGAAATGCAATTGCGTTCGGCGGTGGGGAATCTGCTGGAGAATGCGATCAAGTTCACGCCCGAGGGGGGGCACATCGGCCTGACGCTGGAAGAGGACGGGGAAGGGTGGGTGATCCGGGTTACGGACACCGGCATTGGCATCCCGGCGGATCAACAGGAATCCATCTTCGGAGCTTTTGCCCAGGTAAGCGGGCAGAAGGCGCGCAAGTTCGGCGGCACCGGCTTGGGCCTGACGATCACCCGGCGCCTGACCGAAATGATGGGAGGGACAGTGACCGTCCAAAGCCAATTAGGCCAGGGGAGCACCTTCCGGTTTGTCTTCCCGAACGTCCGCATCACCGAGGCGAGCGAGCGCCGCGCCTCTACGACGGATGCCGAGGGCGACTTCACCCAGTTCGCCCCGGCGACCATACTCGTGGCTGACGACGTTGCCTTGAACCGGCAGTTGGTCGCCGGGTATTTCGATGGGACCCCGCACAAACTGATCACCGCCAACAACGGACTGGAAGCCCTCGAGGCGGCGGCTCGCGAGAAGGCAGATGTGATCCTCATGGACATGCGCATGCCAGATATGGACGGCTATGAGG
>JABWBV010000297.1 GCA_013359445.1 Anaerolineales bacterium
CCCCCGTCCCGCGCCGAATTTCATACCGCTCCACCAAAAACGGATACGCATATTCCAAGGCCTCCACCGGCGTGTTCAACGTATTCGTCATATGCGAATGCCGCGCCGAAACCCCCACCCCGTGCGGGTGCCCCCCCATGCCGCCTGCAATGGTTTCGTAGTACGTGTACGGTCTTTCCCTCACCCCCAGCCCCTCTCCCGTTGGGAGAGGGGAATCTGACTCCCCTTCTCCCCTCGGGGGAAGGGGTGGGGGGATGAGGGCGAATCCGCCAATCAACGTATTATTCATCGTCCCCTGGCTGGCCGCGGGAATCCGATTGGGCAACGCCTGCGCGAGTGCCCCAAGTAAAACATCCGTAATCCGCTGACTGGTTTCGACATTCCCCCCGGCGACCGGAGCAGGCCACCGCGCGTTCACCACCGACCCTTCGGGGGTGATCACCTCCAACGGGGCCAGCGCCCCGGTATTGTTTGGCACCTCCATCCCCAACAACCCCCGAAACACATAATACACCGTCGACAGGGTAATCGCCCGCACCGCGTTCACACTCCCCCGCTGTTGGGGCGCGGACCCCGAAAAATCCACCGTCGCCCGGTCATCCTGCACCGTGATCGCCACCCGGATCGGGACGGGTTCGGTTCCCACGCCATCATCATCCAGAAAATCCTCAAACGCATATGTGCCATCAGGGATGGTGCGAAGCAAATTACGGGTGAGCCGTTCGGTATAGGCCAGCAGTTCGCCCGCGTACTGTGTCACCTCCTCCGCCCCATAACGGGACACCATCTCCTGCATCCGGGCCACCCCCCGCGCGTTCGCCGCGAGTTGCGCGTGCAAATCCCCCGCGCGCTCCCCCGGCGTACGAACATTGGCAAGGATCAAATCCCACACCCCCGCGTTGATCTCCCCCCGTTCCACCAACTTAACCGGCGGGATGATCAACCCCTCTTGAATAATTTCGCGGGCGATGGGCATGGAACCGGGTTTCATCCCCCCCACGTCGGCGTGGTGTGCGCGGGAGGCGGAGAAACCGAAGAGAGACGGAAGACTGGAGACAGGGGACGGAATGAAGATAGGGGAAACGAGGGTGATGTCGGGCAGGTGGGAGCCGCCGCGGAAGGGGTCGTTGAGGATAATCACATCGCCGGGGTATAGGTTCGTTTGTAGTTCCGTACGAGAGTGTGGCACACTGGCGTGCGCGACTACGAGCGGAGAGGGCGGCGTGTTGGTGTGCGCGACGACAAACCGGTCAATGGCGGCTTTGACAGAGAGAGGCATCGCGCCCAGATGAACGGGGATGTGGGCGGCCTGGGCGATCATGTCGCCACGCGCATCAAAGAGGGCGCAGGAGAAGTCGAGACGTTCTTTGATGTTGGGGGAGTAGCTGGCGCGCCGGAGCAGAGCACCCATTTCTTCGGGGATGGCGGCGAAGAGGTGTTTGAAGATTTCGAGGCGGATGGGATCGGAGATCTTTGACACGAATTTCACCCATTTTACGAAATTTGAATGAGGAGATTGGAGTACGAGTCTACTTCAGCGTGATCGTTTTCGCTGAGGAGGATGGTGGTATCTGGGCGGAGGATGAGGGCGGGGCCGGGGAGGTGGTTGCCAGGGGTAAGGCGGGGGCCGTCGTAGAGGGGGATTGCGCGCGGGGTGGAGGTCAGATAAACGGGGCGATGTCCGAGCAGGGCGGCAGAGGGATCGCGGTCCCCGCGGGGGGCCGGTTTGATTTCCGGGGAGGGGACGCGGCCTATGGCATGGACGCGGAGGGTGACAATTTCCAGTTCGCCATTCGGGGGGGCGTATCCGTAGGTTTGGCGATAGGTTTCGGTGAAGGTTTCGCGCCAGGTTTCGGTGAAGGGGATGGTAAGCTCGTAGGATTGGCCGCGGTAGCGCACGTCGAGACGGGGTTCGAGAGTGAGGGCTTTTTCGGGGAGGTTTTCGGCGAGGAGGGCGGTGCGGGCGCGGGTGAGGAGGGGGGTGAGGGCAGTTTGGATTTCGGCGGTGGAGGTGTGGCCGGGGAGCATGACGGTTTGGGAGTAGTCTTTGATGGCGTCGGCCAGGATCATGCCGAGGGCGGAGAAGACGGAGGCGTAAGGAGAGATGAGGACGCGAGGGATGCCCAGGGCGCGGGCAAGGGCGGTGGCGTGCAGGCCGCCTGCGCCGCCAAACGAGACGAGGGTGAAGTCCGCAGGGTCGTGGCCGCGTTCGACGGAGATGACGCGAAGGGCGCGGGCCATGTGAGCGTTGGCGATTTCGACGATGCCGAGGGCGGTTTCGAGAGGCGAGAGGCCGAGTTGCGCCGCAAGGGGGGCAATGGCGGCTTCGGCCAGGGCGGGGTAGAGGGGCATGTGTCCACCGAGAAAGTGGTCGGGGAGGAGGCGCCCCAGGAGGAGGTTGGCGTCGGTGACGGTGGGGAAAAGGCCAGGGACGGGGGACGGGGGACGGGGATTCTCGGTCTCCGGTCTTCCAGCTCCAGTTCGTCCATAACACGCCGGACCGGGAACCGCACCCGCGGACTGCGGGCCGACCTGGAGGCCGCCGCCGGGGTCAATCCAGGCGATGGAGCCGCCCCCCGCGCCGATGGTATGGATGTCGAGAACAGGGACGCGGATGGGCAGGCCGCCGATTTCCGCGTCGGTGGTGAGTTTGGGCGCGCCGTGGATGAGGGCAACGTCGGTGGAGGTGCCGCCCATGTCGAAGGTGAGGAGAGACGGGAAACCGAAGACGGGAGACGGGCCTTTGTCCTCGGTCTCCGGTCTTCGGTCTTCGGTCAGCAGATTTTGTGCGGCAACGAGGCCCCCTGCAGGGCCGGAGAGGATACAGCGCACGGCTTCGCGGCGGGCTTGCGCGGGGGTGAGGAGGCCGCCGTTGGATTGCATGATGTGGAGGGTGGCGAGTGGAAAGTGGCGAGTGGAAAGTAGGAGAGAGTTCGTTTGTTGGTTTGCTGGTTTGCTGTGCTGGTTTGTTAGTTTGCTGACTTGCTGACTTGCTGACTTGCCGCTTGGTTGATTTGCGAGCGTTTCTTCGAGTTGGCCGAGGTAGCGATCCATGATGGGGGAGACGTAGGCGTTCACGACGGTGGTGGCGGTACGTTCGTATTCGCGGTATTCAGGGAGGATTTCGTGGGAGACGGAGACGAAGTAGCCCGCGGCGCGGAGGGTTTCGGCGAGGCGTTGTTCGTGTTCGGGGCGGAGGAAGGAGAAAAGGAGGCAGATGGCGATGGATTCGATATTGGGGAGTGGTGATTCGAGATTGGTGGGTTGGTTCGTTGGTTGGTTCGTTGGTTCGTTGAGGTGCGCCAGCAAGTTTTCGATTTCGGTTTGATCCAGCGGGATGAGAATTTGCCCCTGAGAGTCTACCCGCTCGGTCACTTCCAGGCGGAGTTCGTCGGGGACGAGGGGCGAGGGGAGGGTGGGGGTGAGGTCGTAGAGCACGGGGCGATTTTGGCGTCCGATGGCGAGCACATCGCGGAACCCACGCGTGGTGATGAGGGCGGTCCGTGCGCCTTTCCGTTCGAGCAGGGCATTGGTGGCCACGGTGGAGCCGTGAATGATTTGGAGAGTGGGGATCGGGGAATCGGCGGGTTGGCTCGTTGGTTTGTTTGCTGATTTGCCCGTTTGCCGACTTGCGGATTGGCGGATTTGTGCGATGCCTTCCAACACCGCAAGCGCCGGGTTTTCTGGCGTGGAGGGAAGTTTGAAGGTGGAGATTTCTCCCGTGGCAGGGTCGAAGACGACAAAATCGGTGAAGGTGCCGCCGGTGTCGATGCCGAGGCGCAGGGGAGGGAACGCGCGGGGGGAAACGGGGGCCGCGGACATTGGGTTAGGGCAGTTCGTGGAAGGCGCGTTGGACGAGCATCACGAGTTGGGCGAGGCCTTTTTCGAGCGGGGGCAGGTCAATGTATTCGTTCACTGTGTGTGCGCCGTGCCCGGTCGTCAACCCCACGCAGATCGCAGGCAGGCCCCGACTGAGGGGGACATTGGCATCGGTGGAGCCGATGTTCAACTGGGGATAAATATCGAGGGCGTTGAGACAGTCGAGGGCAAGGCTGACCAGGGTGTGGGAAGGGGAAATTTCCCCGGCAGGGCGGTCGCCAATGATTTCCGCCGAAAAAAGCACGCCGGGGCGGGTGGCCTGTTCGACAAGGGCCTGCACCTGGCGGATCAAAGCGTTCAAGGTTTTGGGGTTTTCGGAGCGCAGGTCTAAATCGAGGGAGGCATGGGGGGCAATGGTATTGATGGAGGTGCCGCCTTCAATGATGCCGACGTTCAGCGAGGTGCGGGGCTTTTCGGGGATGGGGAGGGCGGTCAGGCGGGTGATGAAGGCCGCGAGTTCGTGGATGGCAGAAGGTTTGCCGTAACTGCCCCAAGAATGCCCGCCCTCGGTGGTGGCACTGATCCGATAACGGCGGACGCCCAACGCCCGGTGATAGACTTTGCCAAACGACATGCCTTCGATGACGATATAGGCGAGCGGTTGTGCACCAAACCGGTCCACCACGGCACGCATCCCGCGCAGGTCGCCCAGCCCTTCTTCGCCGGTGTTCGCCACCAGCCACAAATCCCCGGGAAGCGGGTGTTTTTCCTGGCGAAGGCGCCAAAGCAAGGCAAACAGGGAGGCGACAGCAAGCGAATTGTCCCCGATGCCGGGGCCGGTAATTTTTTCGGGGGTGCGGGTCACCGCGAGGGGGGTGGAAAAGGGGAACACGGTGTCCAAATGGGCGCTGACCACGAGCGGGGCGGTTTTCCCCAGGCCGGGCAGGCGAGCGTACACGTTCCCCAACGGGTCGGTGTGGATGTCCATCAGTTTTTCTTGTTCAAACAGGGTGCGAACAAAGGTGCCCCGTTCGGTTTCGTGAAACGTGGGGGCCGGAATTTGCTGGATTTGAACGGCGAGATCGAGAAAGCGGGACAATGGCATGATAGTTCCTATGAATTCCTACAAATCCCCTTGAATTCCGGTTAAGAATTCAGAGGAACTGAGGGGTAAAACTCGAAAATAAAGGCTGGAAAGGGGATGTGCATCGCCCCTTCCAGCCTTTATTTTCAGAACTTCCTACTCATGGTGAGAAGTTACAGCGAATTTTAAATTTTCCTGACGGACTGCCGCAATACTTCCAGGCGGGCTTCGGCGAGGCCGGGGAGGGCGTCGAGGGCGTAAAAGGGGCCACTTCCTTCGATGGCAAGGGACGCGGAGACGTTGCCGTATAGGGCGGCTTCGAGCGGGTCGTGGGTGCGGCGGTACCCGGCCAGAAAGCCCCCACAAAACGCATCCCCTGCCCCGGTGGGGTCGGCCTCGCGGCTAGGGTAGGCGGGGATTTCCCAGCGGGTTTTGGAGCCGGCATCGTAGAGGAATTGCCCTTGCACGGCGCGTTTGATCACGATGATTTCGCACCCATAGGCGGCGAGGGCCTCGGCCATTTCCCACAAGTCTTCGCTCCGGCCACGAAAGAGGGCGCGTACTTTTTCTTCGGAGGGCAAGAAGGCGGTCAGGCCAGTAATGATCGAGGGGACTTGATCGAAAAAGATGGGGTCCATGTACCCGCGTCCGGGGTCCAGCGTGAGGGTGGTGAAGCCCGATTGACGCAGGACGGCAGGGAGCAGGCTGTGGGAAACGAAATCTAAGGGGCAAAAGTGCGCGCCCGTGGCGAGCATGTAGTCGGCGGGGATGTCGCTCTTGCGGAGGGAGGTTTCGGTCAGTTGGGTGGGGTGGTCGAGACGGGTGGCGGGGTCGCGATAGCCAAAGAGCATTTTGGGGAAGGGCAGTTCGCGCCGGGCAAAGTGGGCGACCGGGTTGTCGGTGGAGCGGGTGCGGATGTCGGTGAAAGAGAGAAATTCGCGCAGATCGACAGGGGTGGGGAGAATGCGAATCCCTTGGATGTCGAGGGCGCGTGCTTGAAATTGATCCAACCAGAGACGGGGGTAATCTTCCCCTACCCGGGCAATGATCCCGATGCGCGGTTCCCACAGGGCCAGGCCGGAGGCCGCGTAGAGCAGGTTGCCCCCTGGGGTATCCAGTTGCGGACGTCCCGTGGGCGGGAGGAGAAACATGCGCGAGAGCCGACCAAACAATAAATGGATGGGGGGAAGCGTGTTGGACGAGCCAGGGAACATGGCAGGGGATTATACCCGGCTGAAGCAGAATTGCCGAAGTCTGTTCGGGATTCGCCAGGGCTTTTTGTGGTGGGGCTATTTTGAAAGTTTACCAGGCCTGTTTTTTTCGTCACCTTCTCTTGATAAGTCCGGTTTTCTATGATATGGTAGCGCGCACTATGGCTTTCTGCGGCTCCCATCTCCGCATGATGAACTGTAGAGTCTTGCCCCAAAGGATCAACACCCATTTATGACCACAAAACTTAGCCGCTATAGTGACGGTATTATGGAAGCGGTTTGGCTGGCCGCTTTGGTGACGGTGCCCGTCTTCTTTAATATTTATTCAAGCCGCATCTTTGAACCCGACAAACTGGCCTTGTTGCGGAGCCTGACTCTGCTTTCTCTCGGCGCGTGGATTGTCAAACTGATTGAACAGGGCGGCGTGCTGTGGGAAATGGCGCGGGACCCCGGCGAGCGGTGGCATCAAACCCTGCTAAAAATCCCCCTCCTCCGGCAGATTGCCGTGTTTATCGGCGTGTTTTTGGTCGCTTCTCTGTTTTCGATTAGCCCCCGGGTCACGTTTTGGGGTTCGTACCAACGGTTGCAGGGCGCCTACACCACGTTTGGGTATTTGGTGATTTTTGCAACCCTGGCCGCGCACCTGCGCCGCCGGGAACAAGTCAATCGATTGATCCTGACAGTGATCCTGGCGAGCTTGCCCATTGGGTTGTACGGCATTTTGCAAAAATTCCAAATCGATCCCGTGCCCTGGGGGGGCGATGTCAGCCGCCGGATTGCGGCCAACATGGGGAACTCGATCTTTGTTGCGGCGTATCTGATCCTGGCTTTTCCGTTGACCCTGGGCAAAATTGTCGAATCGTTTACGGCAATTTTGGAAGAGGAAGAACGGGTTGCGGCCAATGTCGCCCGCGGCACTATTTTTGTCTTCACCGCGGCGATTCAGTTAATTGCCATTTATTTGAGCGGGAGCCGGGGGCCATTTCTCGGTTTGTTGGCGGGCACGTTTGTGATGGTGCTTCTCCTTTCGCTCTATTGGAACAAACGCTGGCTCACCTGGACAATTATGGGGAGTGCAGTGGCTGTGTTGGCGTTTTTGATCGTGTTCAGCCTCCCGAACGGGCCGCTCACCAGTTTACAAGGGCGCACTGGGTTGGGGCGTTTGGGCAATGTGTTCGATGTCGATTCCGGCACGGGGCGGGTTCGGGTGTTGATTTGGGAAGGTGCGGCGAAGCTCGTCGCCCTGCACAAGCCGATTGAATACCCCGATGGAAGCAAAGACCTTTTCAACTTCATGCGCCCCCTCATTGGGTATGGGCCGGAGAGCATGTACGTCGCTTTTAATAACTTTTATCCCCCGGAACTCGCCAACATCGAATCCCGGAACGCCTCCCCCGACCGGTCGCACAACGAAACCTGGGACGCCCTGGTAACCACCGGGTTCATCGGGTTCCTGGCCTACCTGACCGTGTTCACCTCTATCTTTTACTACGGCCTGCACTGGCTAGGCATGATCAACGGTCCCCGCCAACGGAATCTGTTCCTGGGGCTGGTATTAGGGGGCGGGGCGGCCACTGCCGCCGGGTTTATGGCGTGGGGCGGCGTGGGGCTGTTTGGGGTCGGGTTCCCATATGGGATGCTCACCGGGCTGGCCGTTTACGTCGCGTTGATCTCCCTCTTCTCGCGTTATACGCCCCCCCAAACCGAGGGCGAAAAATTGCGGGCGCTCACCCTCATGATGTTCCTCTCCGCCATCATTGCCCACTTTGGCGAAATCCACTTAGGCATCGCCATCGCCGCCACCCGCACCCACTTCTGGGCCTATACCGCCGTGCTCATCGCCGTCGGATATGTGATGACGCGCAAAGGCGTGTACGGCACCCTGCTCACCCCGGAAGAGGAGGGCACTACCCAAGAAACCCTCCCTGCCGACTCCAGCGAGAGCAAAAAAGCCGCCAAAAAACAAAAACGTACCGTCCGCCGCGCGGTCACCCGCGGGGAACAACCCGCCTGGCAACGGTTTTCCATCATCGGCGGGAGCATCACCGCGTTCATGCTGAGTACACTGGGGTACGATTACATCACCAATTCCAAACGCGTCATCTCCGCCGCAGATATTCTCTGGACCTCCCTGACAACCCTGCCCAACAAAGAATTTCAAGTCTCTTATGGCATTCTCGCCCTGTTGATCACCTTATGGCTCGCCGCGGCGGTCTTGTTCACGGCAGAAAACAAA
>JABWBV010000298.1 GCA_013359445.1 Anaerolineales bacterium
CACTATGCCTCCACCCTCTGGTACACATCCGAATCCCCCCTCACCTGGAGCGCAGGCATGTTTGTCTACGCCTATCACGTCTATCAAAGGCATGTGAATTCGTAGGACGTGTTTCGTCTCGCGTAAAGCAACCCGCCCGAATACGAAACGCGAAAAACGCAAACCCCCAACTCCATTCCCCCCCACCATTTTATGCACATCGCTTATTTCACCAACTTCTATCATCCCGTTGTCAATGGCGTCGTCCGGTCGGTCAGTGCCTTTCGCGAATCGCTCACCGCCCTGGGACACAACGTCTTCATCTTTGCCCAACATGCCTCCGACTACGAAGACACCGAACCATTTATTTTTCGCTATCCAGCCATCAACCTGCCCATTCAGGCCAAAATCCCCGCGGCTATCCCCATTTCCCCCTTTGTAGACCGCCTGCTCCCCAGCCTCAAATTAGACGTGATCCACACCCATCACCCCTTCTTGCTCGGACAAACCGCCGCCACCAAAGCAGAAGAACTCGGCCTCCCCCTCATATTCACCTTTCACACCCGCTACCGCCAATATGTTCACTATTTCCCCCTCCCCCAAGAGACCGTGCAAGAATTTCTGCGGGACGCGGTAGACATTTGGATGGGCGAATTTATGCAAAAATGCCACCACATCGTGGTCCCCTCGGAGAGCGTAAAAACCCAAATGAAAGAAGAATATGGGATTGAGGAAGGGGTAACGGTTATCCCGACGGGGGTGGACCTGCGCCCGTACGAGCAGGCCGACGGGCGCGCAATTCGGGCCGCGCGGGGGTGGGCAAACGATCAGGTTCTCATCTCTGTCGGACGCCTCGCCCCGGAAAAAAATTGGAAGACCCTCCTCGAAGCGTTTGCCCGTCTCCTGCCCACCCATCCAGCCCTTCGACTTGCCCTGCTCGGTCATGGCCCCTCGCTAGACGACTTAAAAAATCTCGCACAGGATTTGGGCATTGCACCCCGCGTAGAATTTGTGGGGACCGTCCCGTTCGAAGACATCCCCCGGTACCTCAAAGCCGCCGATATGTTTGTGTTTGCCTCAACCAGCGAAACCCAGGGCCTGGTCACGATGGAAGCCCTTGCGGCAGGCCTTCCCGTTGTGGCAGTCGAGGCATCGGGAACACGGGATGTTGTCCGCAATGGACAAGATGGCGTGTTAACCGAAAACGATCCAGACGCGTTAGCCCAGGCCATTCAACGGGTCTTGGACAACAAAACGTTGTACCAATTCTTCAAAAACGCGTCCCTCCGCCGCGCCAAAGACTTTGACCTCACCACCCAGGCCCAAAATTTACTAACTGTTTATGCACAGGCCATCGAAGACAAAAAAGCCAACCGCGCTGTCGTGGTGCCCAAAGCCAAAAAATTCCTCAAAGCCCTGGAAACCGGCCCCCTCAAACAAATGCGTGAGCTGATCACCGAGATCGCCCGTGATTAACACTCCCTTGTCTTAAAATCCAATCCTTACAAAAAATGTAACTACTCAGCCAGGGTAGAATTTCTCCCGAAAAAAGGGAAAGGGGGATGTACCCCCCCTTTCATCCCTTTTTTTGGCTTTTACCTCATTTGGCGTGAGCAATTACGAATACAAGAAAGCATTAACCTGAACAACAAACCAACCCTTATGACCTCCTGGCGTCTCTTCACCGTACTTGGCCCTATATCTGGCAAAACCACCTCCCTTGTCGATTTGATCCGCTTTGGGCGAGAGGCAGAAAATGAAATCTGTATCCCCGATGGGCAGGTCTCCCGCCAACACGCCCAAATCGAAAAAACAGATGCCGGCTACCTCCTCACCGATCTAAACAGCACCAACGGCACCTTCCTCAACGACAAACGGCTCACGCACCCCACCTACCTCCGCATTGGGGACGCCATCACCATTGGCCCTGCCCGTTTCCTAGTCCTTGCCGAACCGACGGGGACTTTAGAATCCTGACCCGAAACATTTTCCCTTGAGGTACAATTGACCGCGGTCAACCTGACTACGGTCACCTGACCACGGTCTCTTCAGGATGTTCTACGGTGCATGAGGTCTATCTATGTCATCCGAACATCTTTTCGTTTATGGCACGCTCCGCCCGCCTCAGTCGGATACCCATCCCGACGATAGCCGCTATTACATCCGCGTGTCCCCCTACATCCAAAACATTACACCAGCCCGCTTGTCCAACGCGGTTCTTTACGATCTTGGCACCTATCCTGGGGCGCGCCCCGGCCCCGGCCTGGTCAACGGCGAGCTATTGACCGTCGCCCCCGCCGCGCTGGACATTCTCGATCAGCATGAAGGCCATCCGCACTTCTTTTATCGAGAACGCGTTCACGTGGAGACGGCCCAGGGCATCGTCGAAGCCTGGATTTACTACGCCCCCGAATCCCTTATCAACGGCCATTGTCCTATCCCCAACGGTGATTGGCTCCGGCGCGGGCTCGCCAACCCTCTCCCCTCGCGAAAAACCCCTCCCCTCCTCCCGGTGGACGCGACCCTGACGCGTGTGCTGGCCCGTTTGGTCAACGCCAAACGAACCTGGCTCTCCACCACCCGCCCGGACGGACGGTCTCGCCTCCGCCCGGTGGAACATCTCTGGCACAACGAACGGATGTATGTCCTCAAACATAAAGACAGCGATCAACTCCAAGACATCCTGCAAAACCCCGCCGTCACACTTGCCCACCCTGCCGCGGCCAGTCCAATCACGCTCGAAGGCTGGGCCACACCTCCTCAGAATATTCGCCCTCTGTTGCACCCCCTCTTCCTCGCCCGTTACGGGATTGATATTGAAAAAGACCCCTATACCATCATCGAAATCACACCTCTGCGCCTGAGCGCCCGCGGGCGGTATGGGCAAGGCAATTGGCGGGGGAACGAAGTGGCAAAAGCCGGGCGCGGACTACCAGGGCAAACGAGAAAATAAAAACAGGTAGACCAAAGGCAAATTGCCTGTCTACCTGTTTATGATAATTCTGGGTTCTATCGGAATTAACGGGATGGAAACCGCCAAAAACGGAAGAGCCTAACGCTATAATCTCCCCGATTTTTTTCGACTACCTCAAGCCGCCTCGGCCTCGATAATCTTAAAAACATGTTCGATTTGAACGGCTTTTTCTAACATCCCGGAGGCGGAACAATATTTTGTGGAGGAGAGTTCGATGGCACGTTCAACCGCGGCAGGGTCAATATTTTTGCCAGTGACGATGTATTCGATTTTGGCCCGAGTCCAGACTTTTGGGTAAGTTTCCGCGCGGTCGAGAATTTCGACGTTTACCTGAAAATCAACCACAGCCTGACGTTTTTTTTCCAGAATGGAAATGACATCCATTCCTGTGCATCCGGCAAGCCCTACCGCCAGCAATTCGAGAGGGCGGAACCCCGTGTTCTCTTCGCCAGAGCTGAGCGGGACTTCAAAACCCGATTGTGCGTTTCCGGTAAAAACCAGACCATTGTGCCATTTGACGCTTGCGTACATGTGTTGCTCCTGATTGAAATAAAAAAGTTAACTACTCAGTACTCCGTAAAATAAGTTTTCGCGAGTTTTTCCTCGTATAAAACTTCAAAAGACTTCCTTTACAAAGCACTCAGCGGGAGATGAAATTCCCGATAAAGACGGACGTGCAGAAAGAACCTATCCGAACACGATCGCGGCCTCAGGCTGGATAACCGGCCTCAAGCCCCATGCTTAGACACATTCTCAAGGCATTCCCAGAGAATTATACTGTTAGATGCACTGGAAGAAGGAAATGTTACCTCTTCTCCCCAATCATTTGAGGTGATTCGCGCAGGAGACCCCTTTATCTACCGTTGTAATAACGTAAGGCGGTTTCGACAAAGTCCGAGTTGACCCCAAGCGCGTCGGCAATAGCTGTGGTACTCCACCCAATTTTTTTAAGCTCCGCTATTCGTGAAATAATAAAGATTTCAATTTTACTCATGTTTCCTTGTGAGGTAGATTGTTTTTGGCTTGTGTTGTAAATGGTGTTATGAATAGCTCTCATCTTTTCCTTCTTTGCAAATAGCACTTAAACTTTCGTGATACACAGAGAATGTTGATGATTTTCGGCTCTGTGTGTTGATTACTTAAACTTATTGTATGAAAGGAAAAGGCAAAAAAAATTTCATGTGAGTTATATTAACGTGTAATAAAGCAATGTAGACTTGTTGGCCTCTTTTCCCTTTTTTTGGGAGCATTCCACTCTAGTAGGCTGTCAAAAATCATTTTATGTTCGTAGTGGCGGTTTCAACCGCTCAAAATCACGACTAAAGTCGTAAATTTTCAGGTTTGGCGGACTACTAGCCCTGAGCAGTTCTGCTTAAAGGCTCTCATGGGATTAACAGGACCGCTCCCCGACTTTTTGATGGGCATGGAGCACGTCCCTTGCTTTTCATCAGAGATTGCACAATCTGTATCATGTTCATAATCCCATCCAAGATATATAATATTTAAGGAACTAATCCTAGCCCTTTAGGTCTTTATAACGTTATGGAATAAATGCTCAACTCTAAGCCTGCAAACCTCCAGAGCGAGTGGCAGGGGCAAATCCGTAGGCACTCCCTTGGGGGGCAGTTTTGCAGGTAAGGACAAGGTCACACTTCGTATTTTGAATAATGATCAATCCCAACACCCAATCATCAGGCCGCTCTGCATTGTTAAAAAGTTTAGACCGTGTTTGGGCAAAAGGATTGCAAAAGAAAAGGGGACGAATCTGGTGGCTTTGTTGTAAGAATCATTGGGAGATAAAAACTTGGATGTCATAAACCCTGTCTTCATTTTGAAAGCCGCACTCATGGGTGGCTTAGTGCAAATTGGGCGAAAACTTTTAGAAGCTGGGTCCGCAGTGCTGGTGGATACTGCCTCGGAACACCTAAGAAGTTGGTTAAAGGGAGGCTTTAAGAATGACGCAACCCAAGATGAAAAAATGAACCAAATGGTGCGGGACGCCCTCGCGCGTGCGGGCGCACCCAAAGAAGACGAAGCCTTGCTCGCATGGTTCAAACGCGCCGGGCTGGACCGTCTCAAAGAAAGGAGCGATTACCCCCTCAACCGCCAATTGGCACGGGCCGTCCTTCGTTTTACCGAACCGAAAAAATCCCCTCCCGATGACCTGATCATCTCCCTCAATTGGCCCCTCGAAAACCGGGCCGCACTCTCCCAATTACTGTATCATTTGAACAAAGGGCTGGAATCCATCGAGGGCTGGCAAGCGTTAATCGCCTATGTGAAAGTGGCCGAAGAAAAAAACCTGCTGGATGAAATCCTCGAATATCTCGCCGACTTCGAAAATCTATTTGTCCGCACGCGGGCCGGGCAAGCGCTCAAAGTCGCCGTGGTCCAAAAAGGCCTCTCCCCCCAAGAAGCCACCGAAATCGAACGCACCTACCGCCAGGGCTTGATCCACGAATACCGTAAACACACCGTCACCGGCATTGCCCAAATCAAACGCATGGTGCGCCTCCCCCTCAAAGATATTTACCTGGAACCTAACCTCCTCCCCTTGGGCACCCCCCCCGAAGATGGGCACGCAGACATTCAATTTCAACAGTCCAAAGTCCCCCTCAGCAAAGTCATCCCCCTGGCCCAACGCCTGCTCATCGCCGGAAAACCCGGAAGCGGTAAAACCATTACCCTCAAATTTATCGCCCTCATGTTTGCCCTCGGCCAGCCCGGCGCAAACCGCTTAGGGTATCAACTCCCCTACATCCCCCTCCTCGTTCGCTTAGCCGATTACGCCGTCGCCCTAAAAAAATCCCCCGACCTCGCCCTCGAAACCTTTTTACTCGACTACATCGAAAAATATTACCCCGGCGCTCCTCAGCAAGGGGAATTTTTACGTTTAGCCCTCCAAAACGGCGCATGTATCGTCCTCCTGGATGGCCTCGATGAAGTCGGCGACATCGACGAAACCGACATTCGCGGGCAAGCCCTCCGCAACCAGGTCCTCAAACAGGTTCAGCGTTTTGGCGCCCGCCGATGCACCTCCCCCAACACCAACCGTCTCATCCTTACCAGCCGCTTGGAAGGCTACTATTTGGGCAGTCTCCCCGAATTTTTAGAGGTCGAACTGTGCGGGCTGGAAAGCCTCGAAGAAATCGAAGCCTTCCTCCTCCGGTGGTTCATGGCCTACGAAATAGAAACCGAACCCGATCTATCCTTTCCCGTCGCCCTGCGCCGTGTCCGGCACGAACGCATCGACCAACTCATCCCCGTCATCGAACGCTGGGAAAGCATCCGCCGTCTGGCCGTCAACCCCCTCCTCCTCACCATCCTCACCATCATCCACGAAACGGGCAAACGCCTGCCCCACCACCGCGTCGAATTGTACGAAACTGTCATAAAAACCATGATCGAAAGCTGGCGACAAGCCCAAACCGATCATGTCAGCAACCTGTACAGCGCCCTGCAAACCAACGACGTCTACTACCTCATGGCCTCCCTCGCCTACTGGTTACATGAAAACCAACCTGGCGGCACCATCCGCGAATTTGAATGGCAACAAAAAATCGAAGAATTACTCGGCCAAGATGGCTACAAAGATGACAACGACCTCCTCGCCCGCCGCTTTTTGCGCCACGCTCGCGAGGAAACCGGTTTGCTGACCGAACGCAGTCCCGGGCAGATCGGCTTCTTCCACCTGACCCTGGAAGAGTACCTCGCCGCTGTCGAAATGGCCCGCCGCGAAACCGACGAACGCACCCAAATGCTCGAAAAACACTGGGCCGATCCCCGTTGGCAAGAAACCATCCTCCTTGCCGCTGGCGTCCTCAACATCCGCGGAAGCAAAATCGCCCACAAAAACTTCATCACCAACTTGCTCTGGATGGAACCCACCGTCCCCGAGCTTTTGGGCCGCCCGGCTGTTTTAGCAGGCAAAGCCCTCATCGACCTCAACCCCCGCAAATTCGCCCACACCACCTACCAAAGTGTCCTGCAAAACCTCAAAGATGTCATGCAAGACAACATCCCGGCCACCGGCTTACCTGACCCCCAAGGGCAAATCCCCACCCTCACCCGGGCCGAGGCCGCCGATGTGCTAGACCAGTTAGGCTGGCTCCCCCCGGATTTGCATGAATTTGTCTTTATCCCCACCCCCAACCACATCGCCGACAACGCAGAAGAACTCCCCCTCTACCTGCTCAAATCCAAAGGGTTTTACCTCGGCAAATACCCCGTCACCAACGCCCAATACCAACGCTTTCTGGAAGCCGACGACTTTGCCGACCCCGAACTGTGGATGAACTTTCCAAAGTTCGACGAACTGAGCGCCCCGATGGGCAATCACTGGGGGGACACCGGCTGGCAGTGGTACCGGAATTATCAGATGCACCGGCTCAACGACCCGGACGGGAAAATTTATCCCGCCTTTTGGCACGATCCTCATTTTGGGTACGAGCACAAAGGCCTGCCCGTCGTGGGCCTCTCCTGGTTTGAGACCAACGCTTACTGCCTCTGGCTTAAAAAACATTGGCAGGACCCCCTCGTTGCCGAGGGCCAGGTCAACTCGCTTGGGCAACCGAAGGAAATTCGCCTGCCCACGGAAGTTGAATGGTTAATTGCCGCGGGTGGGGCCACCAACCCCGAACGGTTCCCGTGGGATCGGGCCGACCGCATCACCCGTTATGAATATGACCATGCCGCCCGGTTGGTCAAAGTAGCCCGCCCCGGCGACAGTACCACTAACCCTTCCCTGCAATATGTCTACACCCTCAACACCAGCAACACCCCCCTCCGCATAGACAAAATCCTGCTGCCCAACGGCGGCACAACCCTGCGGCAACAAACGGTGCAGTTCATCAATGGCCTGGGGCAGGTGGTGCAAAACAACCAGGTGGGCATGAATATGTCTGATTACGGCCTGGGAGATGTTGCCACCTTCACCAGTTACGATGCCTTAGGCCGCCAGACCTGCCAGAGTTCCCCGCTTCCCTTTGCCAACAACAGTGGCTACATCGCCACTACCACCTGTGAAGATTCCACCACCCCCCACACCACCACCCATTACGATTATCGCGGCAAGGTAGATTTGGTGACCTACCCCGATGGCACCACCACCAGCACCACCTACTCCATCCCTGGCTCCTGGGCCACCACCGTTGGGCGGGGGTTGCAACAAGATTGGATTCAAAACGCCAATGGCGACATCACCCTCAACACGTATGATGCATTCGGCCGTCTGGATTGGGTGGGGCAAAAAGATAATGGCGGCCCCTGTAGCGCCTTGCAAGTGACCACCTATGATTATGATACAGCAGGCAACCTGCAAGATGTGTGGCGCGGCGGCAACGTCTGTGGCAGCACCTACACCCCTGGCACTGTCAACAGCCAT
>JABWBV010000299.1 GCA_013359445.1 Anaerolineales bacterium
CCCACCCCCACACTTTCCCCCCTCGAAACCAAGGGGCAGGCCGTCTTCAACCTCCACTGTGCCACTTGCCACTCCACCAGCCCAGACACGGTCATTGTTGGCCCCTCGCTCGCGGGCATCGCCACGCGCGGGGGAACGCAAGTCGAAGGCATGGACTTAACCACCTACATCCAAACTTCCATCCTAAAACCCAACGCCTTCCTCGTCCCCGGCTTTCCCGATTCGATGCTTCCAGACATTGCCAAACAACTCACCGGTGAAGAGTTCGATGCGGTCGTTGCCTACGTGCTCACCTTGAAATAGATTCCCCATCCGTCTCGCGCTGGACGTGTTACCTTAATCCTCGTGCAATTCTCCTTCGCCACCACTGGTGAATATCACCCTTCCGGGTTGGGCGCGTGGGCGGTGGCCCTCACCCCAACAGGCGAGTTGTCCGCGACCTGGAAACGAGCCGGACACACGACCCTGTTTGGGCCGTTTTCCCTGACGAGAGAGGAGAATGCGCGGGTTTGGGGTTTGATCGAGGAAATGAAGAGGTCTGCCCTCTCATCTTCCGTGCGGCCAGGTATCCCGGATGAGATTTTATATACCTTGACCCTTCCCCATGAGCCACCCCTCCGCATCGAATTGTGGAAGGGCGATGGGCAAAAAACGCCAACCGTGCAGGCGGTCACAGCCATCATCGAGCTTTTGATCGAAAAATACACCGAGCAAAAAGCCTATTTATGAACATTCGCCAGGCACGCATCAAATGGTATGCGTAATCACCAACTATTCAACTTCGGAGGAGAGACTGTATGAAAAAATTAATCAAAGGACTATTGTGGGTTTTAGGCGGCTTGCTTCTGGTTTTAGCCGTCGTGGTCTTGATCGTAGGCCTGATCCCCGTCCCCAAAGATGAAGCCTTTGACCCTGCCGAATACGGCGCGGGGTCCAGCACCATCCAACCCTCATACACCGGGCTACAACGGGAATTCCCTGCCATCAATGGTGAAGTCACCCCGGAAAAAGCCGAACTGGGCAAAATCCTGTTTTTTGACCCGGTCCTATCCGCCCAAAATGACATCTCATGCGCCCACTGTCACCACCCGGACTACGGCTTTGCCGATGGCTTACCCGTCGCCCTCGGTGAAGGCGCACAGGGAGCCGGCCCGCAACGTTCGGGGGGCACAGCCCTGGCCCGCAACACCATCTCCCTCTGGAATGTTGGCTACACGCAGATATTTTTCTGGGATGGACACGCCACCTCTCTCGAAGAACAAGCTGTGACCCCCCTCACCCACCCCGACGAAATGGCCGCAGACCCCGAAGCCCTCGCAACCGAACTGGCCGCCCTGCCAGGGTACGTAGACCTTTTCAAAGCGGCCTTTGGCGATGACCACATCACCCCCTCCCGCATCAACGAAGCCCTGGCGGTTTTCGAGCGCACGCTCACCAGCAATGACAGCCCCTTCGATCACTATGCCACCGGAGAAGTAGACGCCCTGACCGCCTCACAACGCCGAGGCTTAAACCTGTTCCGGTCCGCGGCGACCCGTTGTTTTGAATGCCATGCCGCGCCCACCTTCAGTACAGATAGTTTGCGCGTCATCGGCGTCCCGGATGGAGAAGCCAGCACCCAACCGTTTAAGGTGCCCTCTTTGCGGAATGTGGTTTTGTCTGCGCCGTATATGCACAATGGCTCCCTCGCCACGCTGGAAGAGGTGGTCGAGTTTTATGCAAACGCCGGAGGCACGGCCCACGGCATCGAAGGGGTAGACCCGTTCGTGTTGGGCTTTAAGATGACGGATCAGGAAAAAGCGGACCTCGTCGCCTTTTTGTATGCCCTCACCGACGAAAGCGCCATGCCGGAAACGCCCTCGGCGGTCCCTTCCGGGTTGCCGGTGGTCGAACATCAAACCAACCCCGCGCGGGATCTGGTCACTGCGTTCAATCCGGGCACGGCGATTGTCAACGCCCCCCCGCGCGAGCCGCAAACGTTCACCGTTCAGCCGGGGGAGCGGATTCAAGCGGTCGTCGATCAGGCCCAAGCGGGGGACACGATCCTGCTTGCATTCGGCACTTATCACGAGCGAGTGGTGATCGATTTGAATGACATTACCTTGCTAGGGATTGCCAACGAGGCAGGCGATTGGCCGACGATGGATGGGGAAGGCGTTTTGCCGGAGGCGGTCGTCTCGTCGGGTAATCATTTTGAAGTCGGGAATTTGCGCGTTGTCAATTACACCAGCACGGGGATTCTCGTGGAAGGGGCGACGGGCGTCCACATGCACCACATGTATGCCGAAAATACGGGGATTTACGGGCTGTATCCGGTGCGAAGTACGGATGTCCTGATCGAGGATAGTTTGGTGATTGGGACACGTGACGCGGGGATTTATGCGGGGCAAAGTGAAAAGGTGGTCATTCGTAACAATGAGGTGTATGGGAACGTCCTCGGGATTGAGGCCGAAAACACGGTCGATACGGAAATCTACGGCAACCATGCGCACGATAATACGATGGGGATTTTGGTGGTGCTGTTGCCCAATCTGACGTCCAAAGTTAATCTGTATACAAAGGTGTACGATAACCTGATCGAAAATAATAATATTGCCAACTTTGCGGATGCGGGAACAGCGGCGGCGATTGCGCCCCCCGGTTCGGGTATCGCCCTGATTGGGGTGGACTATGCCGAAGTGTACAACAACACGATCCGGGGCAATAAAACCGCGGGAGTGGGGGTATTTGATCTGGCGATTGCATTTGAGCGAGACCGGATTAACGTCCCCACACGGCCTGAGTTCAACCGGATTTACGATAATACGTTTGCGAATAATGGGTATGAAGCGGATGCGTTTGTGGCAGAGTTGGGGATTCCGGGGGCAGATATTTTGTGGGATGTGAGCGGGGTGGGGAATCAGTTTAACGAGGCAGAGGCCACCACGTTTCCGCCTGCGCTTCCTTCGGGCAAGTGGCCGGGGATTTTTTATACGGCCTATTGGCAGATATTGAATTTTTTGATGGGGATGTTGTAAATCAGTAAGTCACAAATTCGGGCTGTAGTGGTGCTTGCAATCGCCCGTCCCCCCTAACGACTGAAGTCGCCACTACAAAACCGTGATATGCCGAAGATTTCCCTTCGCAATTTGATTGCGGAGGGAAATCTTCATGTATCCTTAAAGTCTCACCCTTTGCAACTCCCTGCAAGTATGCTACACTAGCCGCCGCTTTGCCAAAAACCCTGAGAGCAAAGTTATATTAATCCGCTCCTGCCTGCAATCCCAGAGCAGGGGCAATCCCAAGGAAAGGAGGTAGAACTCAATATGCGCGACTACGAAGTACTCTTCATCGCGAATCCAGAGATGGATGAAAACTCTTTCAAAGAATTAGTTGAACGAGTATCCAACTGGATCAAAGAAGCAGGTGGCACGGTGTCCAAAGTGGATCTTTGGGGCAAACGGCAATTGGCTTACATGATTCGCAAGAAAAAAGAAGGCCAATACGTTCTCATTGAATCCCAAATGGCGCCGTCTTTTTGTGCCGATCTCGAGCGCAACCTGCGGCTGACTGAGCCTGTGATGCGTTTTCTCATCGTCCAGAAAAACTAATCCCCCGCCAAAAGTCAAAGTAATATCCATTGTTTTGAGAAACAGGAGCCCGATATGGGAAGAGACATGAATAAAGTCATGATCATCGGCCACCTGGGCCGTGATCCAGAGATGCGCTACACCCCCTCAGGCCGTCCCATGACTCGTTTTAGTGTTGCCACCAGTCGCAACTGGACCACAACCGATGGTGATCGACGTTCCGAAACGGAATGGTTCAATGTTGTGACCTGGGGCCGTCTGGCGGAAATCTGTAACCAATATTTGAATAAAGGCCATCAAGTGTATATTGAAGGCCGCCTTCAAACCCGCCGTTGGGAAGACCAAGACGGCAATAAAAAAAGCACCATTGAAGTTGTCGCCAGCGAAATGCTCATGCTCGGTGACCGAAATAACAACCACAAACATGAAGAGCATGAACATGAATTTGGCGACTTCCACGGTGAACATGAGGCTGAAGACCCGGTAGAGGATGAATTTCCTTTTTAGCCTCAGCAAGGAGATATGAAAGTGAATAACGACAGACCATCTCAACGGAGAGGTTCAGGCGGCAAACCACAGAACCAGCAAAACCAACAATACCGCTATTCCCGCCCGCGGGTTTGCCAGTTTTGTGCCGATAAAAACCTCGCCATTGACTACAAAAACCCAACTATGTTGCGCCGATTCATCACCGAAAACAGCAAAATCCGTCCACGCCGCCAAACAGGCACTTGCCCTGCTCATCAACGCGAGCTTGCCCTGGCCATTAAACGGGCGCGTCACGTGGCGCTGTTATCCTTCACCGGTGAATCACTGCAATAAATCAGGAACTTCCTATGGCAAGACGCCCTCGTGGTGCGGTTGTTAACCGCAGACATCTCGCTCGCCTCGAACGCGAGAACATTCAAAATAACTATATTACGATAGCCGCTATCGTGATTGTTTCGCTGGTTGTGCTGTTGGTCATTGGCGGGCTGGTCTATGATCGGGTGATTGTCGCCGGCCAACCAGTCGCGACGGTCAACGGCGTCGAAATTACCACACGCGAATTTCGTTCGCGGGTCATTTACGAACGCTATAACCTGGTCATCCAATACGTCAACACCGCCAACACGGCCCAGCAATTTGGGACTGATGCACAGTTCATCGGCTTTTTCCAGAATTCCCTCAATCAAATTGAACTCCAACTCGACGTTGAATTACTCGGACGGGATGTCATCAACAATTTGATCGAAGAAGAAATTATCCGACAAAAAGCAGAAGAAATGGGCATCACCGTCACCGAAGAAGAAATTCAAAAGACCCTGGACGAATTCTTCGGATACTATGGGGGCGAACAACCCCCCACCCCGACGGAAGTCCCCACCACGCGCCCGACCTCAACGTTAAGCGCGTTTCAACTGACGGTCACCGCCCCAACCGCGACGCCTACCCTGACCGCTACCGTGTCCACGGATGCCCCGGTTGAGGGGACTCCCGCCACCGAAGGAACGCCCGCGGCGGAAGAACCCACGGTCACCCCGGACACCCCCACCGAAGAACCGACCGCCACAGCGGTGGCAGATGGCCCTACGCCCACCGCCACCCTCATCCCCCCCACAGCTACCCCGTACACGCTGGAAGCCTATGAGACAGACCTCAAAAACTTCTTTAGCGAGCGGCGAGGGATCGACGAAAACGATCTTCGGTACTGGATCGAAAGTGACTTACTCCGAGAAAAAGTACTCGAAGCCGTCACCGCAGATCTATCCCCGGATCAAGATCAGGTTTGGGCACGCCACATTCTTGTGGAAGATGAAGCTACCGCCCAAGCTGTCCTGGCTCGCCTAGAAGCCGGGGAAGACTTTGCCGCCCTGGCCGCCGAATTATCGACGGATAGCGCCAACGCCAGTCAGGGAGGGGACCTCGGATGGTTCGGCTTGGGTGAAATGGACCCTGAGTTTGAAAAGGTTGCTTTTAACACCGAGATCGGTGAAATCAGCGCTCCTGTCCAAACCACGTTTGGATGGCATCTCATTCAGGTGATTGGGCACGAGCTTCGCCCCCTGTCCGCTTCAGAACTCGTTGAATTACGCCAGACGGAATTCGAAGAGTGGTTGACCCAACAACGCCAGCTCATGGATGCTCAAATTGTCCTGTTTGATTACTGGGCGGATCGTATTCCTGACGAACCCAGCATCACGCCCATCGACTTACAATCCGTTTTAGCGCCAATCCTTAGCACCCCAACCCCGGCGGGTCCCGCCACCACCCCAGAACCCTAATCCCGCCACGGATTTAACCATCCGAAGCGGAAAGTACCCACAAAAAAGAGGCTCAGTTGAGCCTCTTTTTTGTTACGCCGAGAGTTACGCCGTCTCAATCCACTGGCACGCCTCATCTGTCGCTTTCGCAAAATCCACCTTTTCTGCATAACCTGCACATCGTGCGCGCACCAGTGGATCATTTAATAACCAATTTAGTTTTTCGACCACGCGCCGAGCGGTAAACTGGCCGGGATTGAGACGCTCCGCAATGCCCAGCGTTTTCAGCCGGTTGGCGTTATCAGGTTGGTCGTGAGCAAAGGGGACGATCAACTGCGGAATCCCCGCTTTGAGCGCCTGCGCCATGGTGCCTATCCCCCCGTGATACACCAGCGCCGCCGCGTGGGGAAGCAAGCGGCCCAATTGCACCCACGTCACATGCAAAAAACCCTCCGGAAGTTTGGGAAGTTGTTCACGGAAGCGGGTCAGGAAGATGGCGCGTTTACCGAGCTTTTGACTGGCGGCGAGCGCCGCGCGGAAAAACTGATCGCCATGTTTCATCGCTGAGCCAGGGGTGAAAATGATGGGGGCCTCGCCCCGCGCGAGAAAGGTTTCCATTTCGGGGGTGAGGGGGGCGTCTTCGGGTTGGTAATCCACGAAGCCGGGCAGGAAGAGATTCTGGGGCCAGTCCGGTTGGGGGGCGGCAAACCAGTCCGGGAACAAGCCCAACACCCGGTGGGGGGAGTGCATCCAACGCCCGAACAGGCGCGACGCGGGGGGTAAACCGAGTTCCGCGCGGAAGGCGTTCACTGCAGGGGCGATCAACGGGTCCACAAACCAGCGTTCGAGTTCTTTCACCCGCCATTCCTGGAAACCGATGGGCAACCAATCCGGCATTTTTACGCCGCCCATTTCCGAATTGTCATACGCGCTCATAAACAACGTGGGTTGCAAATGTACCGTTACCAGCCGAAAACCGAGTTTTTCCTGGGCCAGCCGCGCCCCAAACGACATTCCCGAGGCCGCTAACAAAGTCTCTTTGGGATTGAGCGTGGTCAAATATTCGTACATGATCCGCATCGAAGGCAAGACGGCCTCGCGCGTTATCACCTGCAAGCCTTTGATCGGATGCCAGATGTCCGGGTTTTCAAGCCCCTTTTTGAAATCTTCCACTGTCCCCACAGGGACCAGGTCCAACCCAGCGCGTTCAATCAACGCCTGAAAATAGGGACTGGTGAGCACGGTGACACGGTGCCCGCGCGCTTTCAGGGCCACGCCTAGCCCAATTACGGGGATCACATCTCCCGCACTACCAATGGTGGGCAAAACAATGTGCATAAATTCCTCACATGGGTTTCAAACGCAACAATAGGGGGATCCGCCAAACGCCCCGCTTCAGCGTAAAGATAAGCGATGTTTTTCTAACTTTTCTAGGATTTCCTCGCGCGGCAAACCGCCCTCTGCGAGTTTCTCGTCATGCTCATCCAGGAGATATTCATAAAACGAGACCGCCAATTGATGAATCTCCGTGTCATCCGGGCGGTCAGCCAGCATCGTATTTAACACCCGCTCCGCCGCCGCATACTCCCCTTCCCGCTCAAAATAAAACACCAATGTTCCCCGACTCTCCAACGACAACTGGTGCAAATCTTTGCCTTCCAGCATCTCATCCACTGTCGGAACAAACTCTGGCAGAACAGGGGGTTCCTCCCCGGACAGTTCCACCTCCAACAATAAATTGACCGCCTTCTGGAAATATAACCGCCCCTGCTCCGCTTTATCCCAATCCTCGTACACCGTCGCCGTCGCATTCAATAACGCAATAGCCATACTACTGTGCATCAACGCGACCGCCTCCGTCGAACCAAACGTCAAATAATCCAACATCCGGTCATCGGGCACGGTTAAAAACGCATCCAAATCCGTCCCCAACTGGTCTCGGAAGGTCATCCGCAACAAGGACAAAGCATCAATAAACTCGCGCCCCTTCGACAGCCCTAAAATCCGGGCTAAAATCAACACGATAATTTGAATTTGACGGGAAATATAATCATCTCGGAACATAGGGGTATAGTATACTCCAAAGACCTCCCTCAAAAAGCCAAATTCTCTCCAAACGCCCATGCTCCTCACCCAATCCACCACCCTTGAACCGCGCCTTTACGAAATCCCCGAAGGGATCACCCTCGCCGCCGATGGCCTGACCCTGGACGGAAACGGCGCCACAATCATCGCCTCTTCCCCGGCCCACAACGGGATCACGTTGACCGGGCGCGACGCCATCACGATCAAAAACCTCACCCTCCTCGGTTTCCACCACGGCCTTCACGCCCGCGCTTGCACCCGCCTGACCATCGAAAACTGCCGCTTCACCCACACCGCCGAACAGCCCCCCAACACCGCCTTCCTCGACATCTTCCGCCCCCCAGAAGACCCCTACGGCGGCGGCATCCTGCTCTGGAACGTCACCCACAGCCGCATCGAACACAATGACCTCTCGCACCAAATGTGCGGCCTCCTCA
>JABWBV010000300.1 GCA_013359445.1 Anaerolineales bacterium
AAAGTGTGATCAATCCCTTGCCCGCGACGGGGGGCGCGGACCGCGAGAATCGGGATCAAGCCCGGGAGAATGTGCCCCTCGCGGTCATGGCGCTGGACCGGTTGGTGTCCGTACAGGATTATGCCGATTTCGCCCGGACCTTCGCGGGGGTGGGGAAAGCGAGCGCGGTGCGCCTGTCCGACGGGCGGCGGGAGACCATTCACGTCACCATCGCAGGCGCGGACGACGTTCCGATTGCAACCACGTCCGACCTCTACCAAAATCTGCGGTTGGCCTTTCAAAAGTTCAACGGCGACCCGTTCCAACCCGTGGCGCTCGCGGTTCGCAAGCTCAAATTGCTTGTCGTCGTCGCCAAAGTGCGTCTACTCGCTGATTACAAATGGGAATTCGTCGCTCCGAAAATCCGTGCGGCAATGGTGGACACGTTCAGTTTTGCCCGCCGCGCGCTGGGGCACGATGTCGTGAGCAGTGAGGTCATCAGCACCATGCACGTCGAAGGCGTGGCGTTTGTGGATTTGGACGTGTTGGATGCCGTGGACGAAGACACCGACCTATCCGATCTGGCGAACCTCGCCCAAACGTTGACCCTCCGCGACCGGATTCCCGTGGCCCTGGCCCACCTCGACCCGACCGTCCGCACCCTGCCCCGCCCGGTGCTCCCCGCCGAGTTGGCGTATTTGAGTCCGGAAATCCCGGATATGTTGATTCTTTCGGAAATTAGTAAATGAAACAATACCCAACCACGTCATTCCGAGCACAGCGAGGAATCCCTGAGACAACCAACCATCAGGCCTCCCATTCGGGAGCTCGCACCTTCCGGCCTCAAAGGGATTTCTCCCTGCGGTCGAAATGACAAAATGGATTCAAAGTGCTTTTCCAGGTTTAAATTCGGAGTTCCCCATGACCCCAAACCCCGACCGATTATACGAACTTCTCCCCGTCATCTACCGCCAGCGGGACGCGGAACAAAATTACCCGCTCCGCGATTTTCTCCGTGTCCTGTCTGAACAGGTCAACCTCGTCGAGGCGGACATCGCACAACTGTACGAAAACTGGTTCATCGAAACCGCGCAGGATTGGGCCGTGCCCTATATCGGCGACCTGATCGGCTACCGCCCCGTGCACGAGGCAGGTCAACCGGGGGATGTGACCACCGCACAAGGAAAACAACGCAACAAAATCCTGATCCCCCGCCGGGAAGTGGCGAACACGATTGGCTACCGACGCCGCAAGGGGACGCTCGCCCTGTTGGAGTTGCTCGCCAACGACGTGGCCGGGTGGCCTGCCCGCGCGGTGGAATTTTACAAACTGCTGGGATGGACACAAGCGCTCAATCACCTCCGCCCGATGCGCGGCCAAACGGTGGACCTCCGCCGCGGGGGGGCACTTGACCGGCTCAACCAACCCTTTGACGAACTCGGTCACACCGTGGACGTGCGCCGGATCGATTCCCGCCATTCACAGGGACGCAACAACATCCCTAGCGTGGGCGTGTTTGTCTGGCGGCTGAAAGCGTATTCGGTCACACAGACCTCGGCCTATTGCCGGGAAGAGGCCGGGCCGCACTGTTTCACCTTTAGCGTGTTGGGCAACGATACCCCGCTCTACACCCACGCGGTGCGGGAAACCAACCCCACCGACATCGCCGGGGAGATGAACCTGCCCGTCCCCATTCGCCGCCGAGCGTTTGACGCCCGAAAAACCGACTATTACGGCGCAGGGAAAAGCATGAAAATCTGGCTCGGCACCCGCGATGGAAAACGTGAACCCCTCCCCGTCAGCCGGATCATCCCCGCGGACCTGACCGGGTGGGTGTACACGCCCCCGCGCGGGTACGTCGCCGTCGATCCCGTGCTGGGCCGGATCGCCTTCCCGCCCCGACATTTGCCCAAGTACGGGGTGTGGGTCTCCTACTATTACGGATTCAGCGCCGACATCGGCGGGGGGGAATATGACCGGGCGCTGTCCCACCCCCCGACCCATACGCGGTACGCGGTGGGAACAGGCGAAAAACTCAAACGCCTCAGCGACGCGCTCGCCATTTGGCGCAAAGAACAACCCGAACACGCCGTCATTGAGATCACCGACAGCGGCGTGTACGTTGAACCGGTCGTGGTAGACCTGGCGGAACACCAAACCCTGCAAATTCGCGCCGCCAACCGGAAACGCCCGATCATCCGCCTGCTCGACTGGCAAACGGACCTCCCCGACTCACTTTCGGTGATCCTGGCCCCCGACAGTCACTTTACGCTAGACGGGATTCTGCTCACCGGACGGGGGATGCAAGTCCGCGGGGCAACGAACGAGGACGATCAACCGCTGACCAATGGCGGCGCGGGGGTAACGATCCGGCATAGTACGCTCGTCCCTGGCTGGTCCCTGCATGGGGATTGTGCCCCGCATCGCCCGTCCGAACCCAGCCTGGAGATGATCAACGCCCCGGCCTGCGTGACGATTGACCACAGCATCGTGGGGGCGGTGCGAATCGTGATGGACACGGTGCGGGAAGACCCCCTGCCTGTGCATGTGTTCGACAGTGTGATCGACGCCACCCGCGCGGACAACGACGCCCTCTGCGGGCCGGCGGGCCACCTCGCGCACGCGGTTGCCACGATTGCGCGGAGTACGGTGATCGGGTGCGTGTGCCTGCACGCGCTTGAACTGGCAGAGGACAGTATTTTTATGGGCACGGTGGGCGTCGGCAGGCGGCAGATCGGGTGCGTGCGGTTCAGTTACGTCACGCCCGGCTCCCGCACCCCGCGCCGCTACCATTGCCAACCCGATCTGGTCGAGGCCGCGGTCGTTTCGGAAACGGACAAAGCGCACGAACGGTTGCGCGTCCGCCCGCAGTTCAACAGTGTGCGCTACGGAACGCCAACCTATTGTCAGCTCGCCCTGTCCTGTGCGGAAGAAATCCGGCGCGGGGCGGAGGATGAGGCAGAGATGGGGGTGTTCCATGATTTGTACCAACCCCACCGGGAGGCCAATTTGCGTGCCCGTTTGGACGAATTCACGCCGGCGGAGATGAATGCCGGGATTATTTTTGCAAGCTAACCAGTAGTGGCGGTTTCAACCGCTCTTGGAACGACTGAAACGACTGAAGTCGTCACTACGAGACACAGAACTTAACCAGACAGGAGACAGCCATGAAAGGCGATTTCACCCGCAATACCTTTGACCCTCGCAACCATTACGCCCGCGTCCTGATGCAACAAGGGCGCGTGCAACTTGACGCCGACTGGAACGAACAGTCGGCCATCCAACTTTATTACCTGCACCGGCTTGCGGCAGATTTAATCGGCCCTTTTGCTGGCCCGCGCAACAACCTCGGTTTTGGCATTGATCCCGCCAACTACGAAGGCGAAGATTTTGCCATCGGAAATGGCCGGTACTACGTCCACGGGTATTTGTGCGAAAACGATGTCTGGGGAACGGACGCAAACGGGAATCAAGTTCTTGTGACCTACCAAACCCAACCCGATTACCCCAACCCGCCGGATTTGCCCGCCGGATCGTTTTTGGTGTACCTGGACGTGTGGGAGCGCCATCTCTCGTACATCCAGGCCCCCGAAATACGCGAGGTGGCCCTCGGCGGCCCGGACACGGCGACCCGCTCAAAAATCGTCTGGCAGGTGAAGGCGCAGGAGAACATCAACATCTGCCCGGATGATGCACAATGGCGTAATTTGCTCAGTCAGTGGCAACCGGAAAACCGCGGCCTGCTCCGCGCGGGGGTGAAGCAGTTCGAGGCCGACGATGCCGAACCCTGCACCGTTGCCCCGGAGTCGAAGTATCGTGGCGCTGAAAATCAGTTGTATCGCGTGGAAATTCAGCACGGTGGCCCGGTCGGGGAGGCGACGTTCAAATGGTCGCGGGAAAACGGCTCGGTCATTTTCCCCATCCTGAAACTGCAAATCGACGTGACCGCCAACACCACCCGCGTCTGGCTCGAACATTTGGGGCGGGACGACCGGTTCACCCTTCAGGAGGGGAACTGGGTGGAGATCAGTGATGACGCGGTGGAGTTGAAAGGGAAGGCGGTCGCGCTGTTGAAGGTGATCGCGGTGGATCGCGTTCAGTTGCAAGTGACCCTGGCGGGCGTCCCGAACCTCACTTGCGGGCAAGACCCCGTTTTGCATCCGCTGTTGCGCCGGTGGGATCATCAGGAACTCAACCCGACGTTGGGCTACCCCAAACTGGCCGGGGATGGCGCGCTCGTGTTGGAGGAGGAAAACTGGTTGGTGATGGAAGATGGGATTCAGGTGTACTTTGATAAGGCTCCTTCGGGAGAAGCGAACACCTACCGAACCGGCGATTACTGGCTGATTCCCGCCCGCACCGCGACCGGGGACGTGGAATGGCCCGACGATCCGGGTAAGCCCGGTGAGCCAGATGCCCCGGACGCGCTCCCCCCGTTGGGCGTCGAACATCACTACGCGCCACTGGCGGTGGTCTTTCAGCGTGATCTCTGGCAAGCGACGGATTGCCGGAGGCGGTTGATTCAGTTGTGGGAATCCGTGGCGGGAGACGCGTAAAAAAAAACGAACTCGAAAAAAGTGGCCTGTTGTCCGCATGGACAACAGGCCACTTTTTTTTAAATTGCACTTGCCCCAACCCACCGCCTGAATCACGGGCGTGACGGAAAACCCGTGCTAAAATAATTCGAGCAAAAATATTAGGCTCTCCCATTATTGGCGTGAAGTATTCCGGGTAGAACCAAATATTTAAAGGTTTAAGACAAAACAGGAGACCCCATGCCCACCCTTGGCACCAACCTCTACGATGCAATCATCATCGGCTCCGGCCCTGGCGGATTGACTGCCGCCGTCACCCTCGCACAAGCGGGGCAAAACGTCCTCGTCTGCGAACAACACGAAGTCCCCGGCGGGTGGACGCACTCGTTCACCCTCGAAGGCTATCGGTTCAGCCCCGGTGTGCATTACATCGGCGGCGTGCAACCGGGCGGACACCTGCGCCGCATCTACGAAGGGCTGGGCGTCTCGCAAGATTTGGAATTTCTGGAACTCAACCCCGATGGGTTCGACCACATCTTCGTCGGGCAGGAGCGGTTCGACATCCCCGCGGGGAAAGAACGATACGCGGACCGTCTCAAAGCCCGGTTCCCGAAGGAAGCGGTGGGGATTGACGGGTACCTGAACACGGTCGAACGGATTATGACCAACCTGTCCCGGCTCGCCGCGGTGCAAAGTGCCGCGGATGTGGTGAAACTTCCGTCGCGTGCCGCCCCGATTGTGCAGTGGGGTCTGCGCTCCGGGCAGGATTTGATCAACCATTTTGTTTCGGACCCGGTGCTGAAAGGCATCCTCGCGGGGCAGTCGGGTGATCATGGTCTGCCCCCCTCTCAGGTGTCAGCGATGGTCCACGCGGGGGTGGTTTCGCACTATTTCGACGGGGGGTATTACCCGCGCGGGGGGGCGTTCGCCATCCCGCGGGCCTTCGTCCGGGCGCTGAAACGCGCGGGGGGTGATATCCGTCTGAACACGTCCGTCTCCCGCATCCTGATCGAAAACGGGCGGGCGGTGGGCGTGCAGTTGGCGAACGGGGAAGAAATCCGCGCCCGGCAAGTCATCAGCAACGCCGACCCGGAAGTGACGTTTGGCAAACTGATCGGACGGGAACACCTGCCCGGCAAATTGCGCCGCAAGATTGACAAAGTGACTTATTCCTCGTCCGCCCTCAGTCTGTTTTTTGCGGTGGATATGGATTTACGCGCCGCCGGACTCGATTCCGGCAACTATTGGTTTTACGACCACGCCGATGTGGATACCATTTACCAACAGGGGTTGACCGGGCACGTGCTGGAGGCGGACGCCCCGCCCGGCATGTTCCTGACTGTGACCACCCTCAAAGACCCTTCCAAAATGCACGCTGGACACCATACGCTGGAAGCTTTCGCATTTGTGGGGTACGACGCCTTCAAACAGTGGGCGGGAACAGAGACCGCCGCCCGCCCGGAGGCCTACCGCACCCTGAAAGGGCAGTTGGCCGGGAAAATGCTCGCCGCGCTGGACAAACGCGTCCCCGGTCTGCGGGAACATCTTGTGTTTTGTGATCTCGGCACGCCCCTGACGAACGAGCATTATTTGAACGCGACTCACGGCAATTTGTACGGCATCGCCAAAAGTCGGTTCCAGGTCGGGCCGGGTGCGTTCCCGATCAAGTCGGAAATTGACGGGCTGTACATGGTGGGCGCGAGTACGATCAGCCACGGCGTCGCGGGGGCCACTTCGACGGGCATCGCCGCCGCCCGAACGATTCTCAACTGCCGCACGCGTGATCTGTTCACCCAAAACGGGCCTGACCTCAAAATTTATCCGTCCGAAGACGTGAGTCAGTGGCCGGAGCATTTGCAAAAACGCATCGCGCGCGGGTTGGGCGCCGAGGATTTGGGGGAAGCCTGAGCGGGGAAACGGGAAGATTGAGGGAGGATGAAAGGGAGATAGAGGAGAGAAAATTAATGTGGGACACAGGGAACTGTGGGATGATAGAGGAACTTGTTTGAGCTTTAAATAAGGAACCCAGGAGAGGAGGAATGCAGGAGAATCTCCTGGGTTCCTCCTCTCCTGGGAAAAACACTCCCGAATTTTTTACGTATCTTGCATGAGCCACATTCTCGATCTATTCTGTTTTCCACAATGAAAAAAAACCTCCCCGTATCTCTTCACTTTCTCACTTCAGCCCTTCTTCTCCTCCTCGCCCTCTTTCTCACGGCTTGCCAGGCTACCCCAGAAATCCCCGCCCCGACAGAAACCATTCGCGCGCCCACCGTTCAAGCGGCAACCCCCACCACGCCTCCAACTCCCGAACCGCTGATCCCCACACCCGCCCCCACCGTGACGCCCACCCCCGACACCGGGCACAACCTCACCGCGTGGCACTTCCCCGCCAACTTCCCCGGCTTTGAACACCATCACGGCGTCAACCCCGCCGATTACGTGGACGTGTTCGGCCCCACCCTGTCCGACTACCTCGCCACCTACAGCACCATCTCCTACCCCTGGCAAACCCCCGACGAAAACTCTCCGGTCGGGCTGGGGCATCATCACGGCTACGTTTGGCTCTACGATCAGGCTCGGAGCGACGATCCGTATACCGGATGCGAACTGTTCAACAACGGCGGCAATCTCCCCACCGAATCCCTCAACTGCGTCACCGATGTGCTGATGGAACTTCACACCGATGGCACACAGGCCCACCTGCGGAAGCGTTTCCACTCCCATTACATCTTTATGCGCGTCTGCGATCAAACCCTGACCCAGTGCGGGATCGTCGCCACGGGCGGATGGGTGGACTACGGCATTCTCCACACCCCCTACAAAACCACCCACTGCCCTCTCCCCGATTACGATCCTGAAGTCCCCGCGGGGTACGAGTTCGATCTCAATCAACCGCCCTATCGCACATCCTTCGTCGAATACCGCGGCGAACGCGTCGTGCAATTTTGGTCCGGGTTACGCCCCAACCAGATCATCGCCGACCTCTACCCCGAAAATCCCAACCACACCGTCGGCGTCGCGTGGTCCACGCTGGATGCCTGGGGGATCATTGACCCCACCGACTGTGCCGACCCCTCGCTGGACGTGTACGGCGAGTCCGTGGGGATTACCGGCCTGAACAACAGCCTGTTTCAAATCTTCTCCATCTTCCTCTACGAACATCCTCCCGCCCCATTTGTGGGGTGGACGGACCGCTGGGGGCACGTCGCCGAGGGCTGTACGGAAGCAGGCACCGATTGTGTCCCCTTCATCGTGACCGAAGGCGTCCCTGACGGGGCGGCGTTGCTCAATCGCCCGGTTAAACAAGGTGATCCCGAAGCCGCCCCGTTATTAGAATTTGATCCGGGCGCAGGCGTCTTGCTCGCGCCCGAAGGATAATCCATATGGCAGAAACCGTTTCAATTGTTGGTTTACATTTTCCCAGTTTTTATTTCAAAGACTTCGAGGCCGCAGTTGCTTTTTACACGGGAATCTTTGGCCCACCACAAAACGATGATCCCCGTATCAAAGGTTGGCATCTGGGAAATACCTGGCTGACATTTTTCCCCGCCGAAGACATGGGCACAGACCCGAACGGCAACCCCCGAAACGCCGAATTCGCCGTGCAAGTCGCCGCGCCCGAGCAGGTGGACACGTTGTACAACGCCCTGCTCGAAGCAGGTGCCACCCCGTGCCGCGCCCCGGAAGACACCCGCATGTATGACAAAATGCGGTATTGCTGTGTGGATGATCCGTTTGGGGTGCGGGTGGATGTATATTGTCCCCTATAAAAAAAAGTCCTTTAAAAAAAGGGACGAGCCATGTACATGGCTC
>JABWBV010000301.1 GCA_013359445.1 Anaerolineales bacterium
CCCGTCCGCTGGCGCAGGTGCCAGGCGCGGTTCCTTCCCCCCCGGTTGGGCCAGGCGGCACGGGGCAAACCCTGTCCGGGGAACCGATGTCCAGCGCCGCCGCCACCGTTTTGGGGCGTAGCTATCAAACCACCCAACCCTCCTCCGCTCAGGGCGAGCTGGGCATGGATTGGCTGTCTATTTTTATTGCCTTTTTGCTCACCCTGGCGGTGGGCGGCCTAGTGCTATTATTGATTTCTGTTGTCCAGGAATTTAATACTTTCCCCTAACCATGCCTTATTATCTTGCCCCTTCCATACTCTCTGCAGATTTTCTTACCCTGGGCCAGCAAATCAAAGATGCTGAAATGGCCGGGGCGGATTGGATTCATATTGATGTAATCGATGGACACTTTGCGCCGAACCTGACGATGGGGCCATTTGTGGTATCCGCGTGTCGCCGGGCCACCCAACTGCCTCTCGATGTCCACCTGATGGTTGCAGACCCCGACCGCCTGATCGAGGCGTTTGCCCAGGCCGGGGCCACCTCCCTGACCGTGCATGTGGAGACCTGTCCCCATCTGCACCGTACCCTCACGCGGATTCGGGAATTAGGGTGTGGGGTGGGGGTGGCGCTCAATCCGGGCACCCCGGCCAGCGCCATCGAACCCGTGTTGCATCTGGTGGACCTGGTGTTGGTGATGAGCGTGAATCCCGGGTTTTCGGGACAAGAATTTATCCCCGAAGTGTTGCCAAAAATTGCGGAACTCCGAAAGAAGTTGAACAAAATCAACCCCCCTGCCGTGATCGAAATTGATGGGGGCATTACCCCCGAAACCCTTTTGCGCTCGTTAAAAGTGGGCACGCAGGTTTTTGTTGCGGCAACGTCGGTGTTCAAACACCCGGATGGAATTGCCGCAGGGGTGCAATCCCTGCGCGAAGTGTTTCCCCCCCAATAGGTTGTTGCCTTTTCTCCCCCTTGTTTTTCGAGATTACTCCACGTGAACGTAATTCCCTTAAAACAAAAATCGCGGTCTACACCGCGATCCTTGAGAACGAACGACAATCGAAAAAGTACGGTCTGCCTATACGCCCTTCGCCATTGTGCGAATACAACGTGTGCAAAGCAGTTTTTGTATTTTGCGCCCATCTTCAAAAACCGAAACCTTTTGCAGGTTGGCTTTAAAGGTCCGGCGGGTTGCTTTTTTCGACCAGGGGATATTGTGTCCGAAAGTCGTCGTCTTGCCACAGGTTTGACACTTTGCCATTTCTCATCATCCTTTTCTAATATCAGCGCGCTTATAATAGCGTGGTCTGTTGAATATGGTATAAATCTGCTTTTCAGGTTGATTAATCAAGACCTTTCTAAAAGCCGCCGAATCCTACCACAAACTTTTTTAGATAGCAACATTTTGAACAACTCTCTGCAATTCTCAATTGGGACGAATGGCCTGTCTTCAGTCAGGTAGGTCGTTCGTGAACGTCTGACCGAGGTATTTTATGAGTGACGAAATCACCCCCCTGGGGAGCATTCACGTCTCCCCCAAAGCGATTGCGACAATCGCCTATAATGCTACGATGCAATCCTATGGCGTCGTAGGGTTGGCCGCCAAAAATTTGCTGGACGGCCTCGCCAATGTGATTGTAAAAGACCCCACGCATGGGATTGATGTCCACTATGATGGCGAAACCTTAGAAATCGACATCTACGTCGTCGTGGAATACGGGACACGGATCAAAGCTGTGGCCGCGAGTGTTGCCAATACGGTCCGTTACCAGGTTGAAAAAACGATTGGCCTGCCGATTCATCATGTCAACGTTCACGTCCAGGGGTTAAGGATTAGTGATGTAGATTGATTCAAGCCTCAGGCCTCAGCTTTGGGCGCATCTGGCATTAAATGCCTGCCTCTTGATTCTTCCCGCCCAATGGTGAGCACTGAACAAAAAAATAAAGAAATGAGCTATGGAAAATACCCAACCTAATATCCTCAACCCAGAACGTCGCGCCCGTTTTGAACAAGACCCCGTTGACGGACAAGCCTTTAAAGAACTGGCCCAAGCGGGGTTAGCGTGGCTACGCACGAACGCCGCCAACGTCAACGCCCTCAACGTTTTCCCCGTGCCAGACGGGGATACCGGCACCAACATGGTACTTACCATGCAATCTGCCGTTAACGAAATTGCCCAATCCCCCGAAAAAAACGTTGGGAAAATTGCCCACAGTTTGGCGCACGGTGCCCTGATGGGGGCGCGGGGAAACTCCGGGGTCATTCTCTCCCAGTTGATGCGCGGTTTTGCCCGCGCCCTGGATAGTGAACCCGTCCTCAACAATGCGCTCCTCGCCGCCGCGTTTGCCGAAGCGCGCGATACCGCCTACCGCGGGGTGGTGAAACCCGTCGAAGGCACCATCCTGACCGTTTCCAAAGATATGGCCGCGGCCGCGGAAGCCGCCCGCACCACCGCCGAAAACGTAGTACGGTTGCTCGAAGAAGTGATCCGCGAAGGGGCGGCCTCCGTGGAGCGGACGCCGGAATTCCTGCCAATTCTCAAACAGGCGGGGGTGGTGGACTCCGGGGGGAAGGGCTTGTACTTTATTGTGGAAGGGATGCTCCGCTATATCAACGGGCAATCGCTCGATACGGCTGAAATTTCCTTGCAACCCCTCTCTGCGATGAATCTGGAAGGGGCGATGGAAGAGGTAGAGGAAGGGCAGGATTACGAGGTAATTGTGGATTTTCGCCCGCATGAGGCGTTGGTCCTGCGAAGTTTTTACGAAAAACTGGAAGAGATGGGAACTTCAATTCAGGTTGGGGAAGGGGATGGTCTGTATCGTGTGCATATTCATGTGCCGACGGAAAACCGGTATCTGCCCATTGATTATGCCATGTCCATTGGGACGATCACGAAGGTACATATCGAAAATCTGATGATTCAGGTGGGGGCGGAGGCCGCGCCACGCGAGGGGAAAATTCAGCTCACCCCGCTGGAGACCGGGCAGATTGCGGTCGTGGCGGTTTCGCCGGGGCCGGGGATTTCGCGGGCGTTTGCAGGTTTTGAGGTCGCGGCGATTGTGGAAGGAGGGCAAACGATGAATCCCAGTACGCAGGAGATTTTGGCGGCGTTTGAAAATTTGCCGACGGATAAGGTGATCCTCTTGCCCAATAATAAAAATATTGTGATGGCGGCAAAATCCGCTACCGAATTGACGGTTAAACAGGTCGCGGTGATTCCCAGCCGGACCATTCCCCAGGGGTTGGCGGCGATGCTTTCGTTTGACCGGAATGGAGATTTTGAGGAAACGGTTGAGGCGATGGAAGAGGCTTTGGGGAGTGTGCAAACCGGAGAGATTACGACAGCCACCCGCACCGTCGAAATTGACGGGGTGCAGGTAAAAGATGGGCAAATTATTGTCTTGCTGAATGGGAAACTGGTGGCGGCGGCCTCAGATTTGTGGGAGGGGTGTCAGGCATTTTTGGAGCAGGCTGGCGCGGAAGATTGCGAAATTGTGACGCTCTTTTATGGTGAAGACCTGCCGAAACGCGTTGCCAGCGAAATCGCAGATCAAATTCGCGAGGCGTATGCGCATCTGGAAGTGGAAATTCAAGATGGTGGCCAACCTCATTATCAGTTTATTATTTCGATGGAGTAGGCGTTCGATTTTGGGTTGTTGAATCATTATGTCTACTTGCATCATTACGGATACAACCGCGCAGTTTTCAGCCCGCCTCTTTCCAGGGCAGGAGCATGTGCGCGTGGTGACGTTGGGGGTGCAGTTTCAGGCAAGCATCGAAACGGAGCCAGAACGGATTAAAACCAGCCAGTTCCCCCAAATCTTAGAGGCCGAGGGGGCGGGCGAGGGGTATCCCCGTCTGGTGGTGCCGAGTGTGGCCGAGTTGCAAACGCTGTTTTCATCCCTGGCGACGAAATATAACGAGATCGTGGGGATTTTTCTGTCGGGGAATCTGTGTCCGTTGGTGGCCCGTGCCCGCGAGGCGGCAAAAAACTTGAGCGGGTTGGTGCGGATCGAGATTATAGATGCCCAAACGGCGGGGCCTGGGCTGGGGTTCATTGTTCAAACTGCCGCGCGGGCCGCGCAGGAAGGGCGGGAGGCGCGGGAGATTCGCCACCTTGTGCAGGGGGTGATCCCGCGGGTGTTTTCGATTTTGTGTATTCGGGGGTTAAGTTACTTGGAGCGGATTCGGGCTTTGGACCCGGCTCAGGCCACCGTGGGGGAGATGTTAGGCGTGATTCCGGTGTTTATGTTGGAGCAAGGCCGTTTAATTCCCGTGCAAAAAATTCGCCATGCCCGACAATTGGTGGATAGCTTTTTTGAGTTTGTGATTGAGTTTGATCGGGTTCATCATCTGGCGTTGGTGCAGGGGGTGCCCTCGTATCCCCAAGAGAAGAAGATGCTCCGCGAGCGGATTGAAGCGGAATTTCCCAGCCTGGCAATTAGTGAACATATTATTAATCCTTCTCTTTCCGCTATTCTTGGCCCACACACGATTGGGGTCTTTGTGTGGGAGGAAGAGGATTAAAAACCTGACCGTCATGGCTCAGGCTTAGAGAGGAACCTCCCTGAAAAAAAAAGGCTGGGGCGGACGATGACCATCGTCCGCCCCAGCCTTTTTAAGATGAGAACGGTTCCACCGGGCTTCCGTTAAAAAACCGAAGCGCCATGAGAACTTAATCGCTGTTGCGTAAAATTCCGCGTTGTAAGGCTTTGGTCACGGCCTGGGTGCGATCATTGGCTCCCAATTTGAACAAAATGTTTTTGACATGCGACTTCACAGTGCTTTCCGTGATGTTGAGTTGCGCGCTAATGGCCTGATTACTTTTGCCATCGCGCATGAGCCGGATGATGTCCATTTCGCGCGGACTCAGGCGCGGGTAGGTTTTGCGCTGGGAAAGTTTTTGGGCAATGTCTGGCGAGATCATCCGGTGCCCGTTGTGGACGGCATGAATGGCGTTGATCAAGGTGTTTTGGGGGGTATCTTTGATGATGTAGCCCATCGCCCCCGATTCTAAGCCGCGGAAAATATCCTCTTCGCTGTCGAAATTGGTCAAGATAATAAAACGCGCCTCTGGATAGTCATCCAGGATGGTGGTCATCGCTTCCAATCCGTCCATCATGGGCATATTGATGTCCATCAAAACCACATCCGGGCGGTATTTTTGGTACATCAAAACGGCTTCTGAACCGTCCACCGCTTCACCCACGACCGTCATGTTGGGTTCCATATTTACCGTAGAACGGAGAGCGACGCGGATCATGGGATGATCATCACAAAGTAGGATACGAATGGGGTTTAGACGGGTCATATGGGTTTCCTGAAAGTCTTTGATGTGGTTTTCTACTGTGTTAAGGTGAAGAAGTTACCTTGACAGGATAGTTAAGGAGAAGCACCAAATGATCATAACATTTATGATCATTTCCGATCGTTGTATTTGGATAGAAATTTATGATCGGCAGGGGTTAATGGGGCGGTTGTGAGCATTTCGGGGCGGCGATGAAGGGTGCGGAGGAGCGCTTGTTCCCGGCGCCAACGGGCAATTTTGCCGTGATCGCCAGAGCGGAGAATGTGGGGGACCGCCATGCCGCGGAACTCGGGCGGGCGGGTGTAGTGGGGGTATTCGAGCAGGCCCATCGCGTGGGAGTCGTCTGCGGCTCCGTCTGGGTCGCCCAACACGCCAGGGAGCAGGCGGGTGATGGCGTCCACGAGAATTAGCGCGGGCAGTTCGCCTCCGGTCAGCACATAATCACCAATCGAAATTTCATCGGTGACCAGGCCGGTGCGGACGCGTTCATCGAAGCCTTCGTAGCGCCCGCAGATGAGCGCGAGGCGTGGGTGTGCCGAGAGTTCTTGTGCCACTGCTTGGGTAAACACCCGCCCTTGGGGGGTGAGTAAAATAACCGGGCAGGGGGGTGGGGCGCCAGGATGGAGGCCGAGGATGCCTTCCACCGCCGCGAAAATCGGTTCCGGTTTCATCACCATCCCCCCGCCGCCGCCGTAGGGTTCGTCATCCGTAACGTGGTGTTTGTCTGTGGTCCAATCGCGGATGTTGTGGAGGTGGATTTGGACGAACTCCCGCTCGATGGCGCGTTGCAAAATGCTGGTTTGGAGATAAGAAGTGAAGACTTCGGGAAAAAGCGAAAAAAGATCGAACTGCATAGGTTTCATTCTAGCGGGAAGGGGCAAACCTGGCAAGTTATTCCCTTGCCTTCCTTCTGGCGCTAGAGCATGATGAGAATTATTCGGTTAATTTTTCGTGAACGTAGGCCTCTCGTAGCCTGTCCGTTCCTTGCGCCGCGCCCTCGCGAATGGTAATATGCCCCTACGATGTATCTCAAAGGCAGTAAATGGCGCATGACCAAACGGCGGCGCCACTCAAACCCGCTCTGGATTGCCATTCTTTTGGTGTTGATTGGCGCGAGCGTTTACGTGAACGAGGTGGTGGTGCCAACCACGCCGCCTTTGTTTATTCCCACGCCCACCCCCACGCGCAGTCCTGAATCGTTGGTGAACGAATCCCGCGAGGCGTTCAATACGGGGAATTTGCCCGTGGCGGTTACCTCCTACCAACAAGCCATTCTGGCCGAGCCGGAAAACCCTTCCCTTTATTTGGAACTGGCGCGGGTGCAAATTTTTTCCGGGGATTACGAAACCGCGTTAACAAATACCGAAAACGCCTTGCTTTTGAGCGAAAACAATCCCCTGGCCCATGCGTTGCGTGGCTGGGCGTTGTATTTTTTGGACGACAACCTGGCCGCTGAGGCCGAGTTTAAGGAAGCGTTAGAGCTTGATCCCACCAATGCTTTTGCCCACGCGTTTTGGGCGGAAATGCTGGCCTATGAGGGAGACATTGATCAAGCGATTGAAGAGTCCCGCGCGGCTGTCGAACAGGCTCCCGATTTGTTGGAAGTGCGCCGCGCGCGGGGCATTGTGCTGTACGTCACCCAAAATTATGTCGAAGCGATTCAGGAATTTAAAGCCGCGTTGACGATCAACGATAACATCCCCGACTTGCACATCTTGATCGGCTTGAACTATCTGGCCCTGGAAGATTTTGCCCTTGCCGTGGATGCGTTTGGGGTGGCCGACACCCTCAATCCCGCCAATCCCCAGCCCGACTACCTGATCTCCCGCGCCTATTTCCGCCAGGGGGAATATGCCAAAGCTATTCAGTACGGCGAACAAGCGGTTGTAAATGCCCCCGATGATCCGCTCATGCACGCGGTTCTGGGCATGGCCCTCTACCGAAACACCGATTACGAAGAGGCCATTCAAGAAATGGGGACTGCCGTGCGCGAAATTCCCCTCACCGAAGACAGTTCACGCGTGGAAATCGACTTGTATGTTTTTTACGCCTATGCGTTTCTAAAAAGTAACCGATGTGATCAGGCCATTCCGATCTTACAATTGTTACTCGACACAGTCCCGGATGATCCTTTCGCGGCCCCCAATGCCAACGATGGCATCGAACTCTGCCTGGATGGGGATGCCTCCACGCCCACCCCCGAAGGCGATTCGGGCGAACAAACGGACACAACCCCCGAACCCGACGCCACCCCCACCCCCTAATCCCCCGTCTCCCATCTCCTGTCCTCCGTCTCCCATACCCATGCGCCTCTCCGAAAATAACCTCACCTTTCGTGCCCGCCGTGGCGCTGACCCCTACCGGCTTCTGCTCTGGGCCGGGCTGATCCTCGCCGGATTGTGGCTGTTGGTGCAGGTTGACAACGATAAGATCGTTGTGTTTGAAGCCACACCCACCCCCACCCGCACCGCCGGGTCATTTTCCCAGGAAGGGCAGGCATGGTTCGCGGCAGGCAATCTGAACGAGGCGATCACCGCCTATAACCTCGCCCTCGAAGATGCCCCGAATGATCCTCGTCTACTGGCCGAATTGGCCCAAATCCAGGTGTACTCCTCCGCCCTTCGCACGACCGATGCGGAACGGAAGGAATTGCTGGTAGAGGCCAGGACAAAGATTGAGGCCGCCGCCGTACTGGCCCCGCGCGACAGTTTTGTCCACGCCATCCGCGCCCTCGTCCTTGACTGGAACGCCAACCCCAACCTGGTCACCGCTGACGAACGTACCGATCTGCTCTTTCAAGCCGAAAACGCCGCAGTGTTAGCCCGTGAGTTGGATAACACCAATGCGTTAGCCCTGGCCTACTACGCCGAAGTGCTATTAGACGGCGGCAAACTGGTTCTGGCGCCATGCGGGGATGTTTGCGCCCGGACGGGTGAAGAAGTTCTTGGCGTCCATGGCGTCATTTCGCAGGAACTCGTAAGCCGAGCCGTGCCATTCGTTGGTGCCGCTCTTGGTGACCAC